>WJJB01000055.1 GCA_014729935.1 Candidatus Bathyarchaeota archaeon
ATGCTGTCCGGTTCCTTTAACCACGGGCGTGTTCCCTTCAAGATCTTGGCGCTGGTGTACTTGAAACCAGTGGTGTTCCCGTGCTCGTGGAAGTACGTTTCCCGTTCCTCCAGCCAGTAATTCCATATCCACCGCTTGCAGCCAAGCGTCTTGGCAAGCAATTCCTCTTGCGCCGCGTTCGGGTAAATGCGCACCTTCACGGCGTGGTGAACGATCACTGTATAATCATGGAATCCACGGTCTAAAAAGGTGTAGGTCTAGGGAATTTCTGAACGGGCGAGATTCATCCCGCCCCTAAACTAAAGGGGCGGGTTTTCTCTCGCAAGACGGATAAACGTGACTCGCAACGAGGAAAATCATGATTCCAAGGGCAGCAAAGAGCCCCCCGTAGGAAATCACATCAGAAGCCACGAATGCTCCTTTTCCTTCAAGGAATAACCCAACCACCAAGATTGAATCATAGATCCCGTGCATGAATATCATGATATTCAGGTTACCAGTCAAGTGGTAAATATACGAGATGAAAATTGAAATGGTGAAATAGGGCAGGAACAAGTAAAGAGTTAATGGCGTTGGGATGAAGCTCGGCATTACGTGAACCGCAGTAAAGAGCAAAGCCGTGATCACGATCGCCTTGACAGCCCCTTGTCTATCTTCCAAGCCTTGCTGGGTGTATCCTCTGAAAAGTAATTCCTCGGTTGGCCCCACGATCAGAAGCATTGAAGCCACCAAGGCTATCATTTCGGGAAGAGTGTTGGGACTTATTCCAAGATTCATGTCGTCTGGGATTTCAATGATAGAATTCCACATGAGACCATTCAGGAATTCCACACATATTGCCACCCCTAACAAAGCGAAGGCGAGCACGAATCCAATTCCAAGTTCCCTTCCTAGCTTCTTGAGGCCATCAAGTGGTGCATTACCACGGGGATGGAAAAAGTATGGACGCCAACCGAGCAACAGGAAGCGATCTTTCACGCTTTTGTAGTATTTTTTCAAAAATACGAGGGGGAAGATAATCAGGCTGATCTCAACCACGCTTAATAGGGCGGTTGTGTAAGGTTGGTTGAGTATATCCATGATCAGGGTTTCAAGTTCCTCGGGTGACGTGATGAGATCTGGATTATTGCTCACAATCACGGTAATAACGGTTATCAGGACAAGGAGCGTCACGCCTGTCATTACCAGAATGCTCATGATCGGTATGAGGATAGACCATTTTTGCTTCCATGGTGCCCTGCCAGTGAGTATGTTTCGTTCTTTTGCACGATCTCCTGCATTTTTATCGTCAACGACCGCTCCACAAAAAGGGCAAAATAACGGTGAAAATTGCAGGTAATTTGAAACATCTTTCTTGCAATACTTGCATTTAGGCTGAATCGATGCTCCCTGTTCTTGATTTGAGTTCAGAGTTTCTCGTTTTGATGCCATATTTACCGCTCCGATGTCATATTCTTATTTTAATGGGTAAAAAATGCCCTGATCTCACTTTCATTCACGCTTTGTATCTTTGCGAAGCAAAATCGTTCAAATTGAACGAGTTGTCCTTCTTCACATGATAACAAGTTTTTTTCTCCAAAACCTTGAATAAGCGCTCCATCCGCCATCATTATCGATACCTTCACGTGGTTTTTGGGATCAGTATCAACCCAATGTATGATTTTTGCCTTTTTATTCCTAGCCGATTCGAGATCATCGGAAAGGTAACGGGCAAAGAGTCGTTCATCCCTGGTTGAATCAAGGATAACGTTGATCAAATCTTTAAGACGTATCATCTTACCACGGAAATCAGATTTCAATGTCTTGAAATCCCCGCGGGACACGAAAATTTCCTTGGACCCATCTTGAATCTTGATTGGTATTTCCCTATATCCCTTGGTTGGAACCAGTGGATTAACCAAGGGTTTTGCGATATATTCTTCCTTGGGTATGCCAAGGATCTCCATCATGACAGGATCTTCCACGAAGAAGAACCTATCTGATTCCTTATCAATGATCTTTTGGTTTTCCGCATAGAGTATCTTGTATGGAAAATCCACGTCAGTCATGGAAATGCCCATATCAACAAGGGTTTTCCTTATTGCTTCCGGTTGAATCCCCCGTTTTTCCAATGATTGCATGGACCATATCCTTGGATCGGACCAACCCGAGTATTCTCCCGCTTTAACCTTTTCCCTTGCCCGGGTTTTGCTCAGCTTGAATCCCAAGCTAAGTAATCCATGGTGCATGATCTCCGAATGCTTCCACTTGAATATATCCCAGATGAATCTCTCTATGTAATCTTCTTTCAATAAATCCTTTCCCCGGATGATATGAGTGATCCCAAGCAGGTGATCATCGATCGCCCACGAGAATTCAAGCATGGGCCATACCTTATTCACGTTCCCTATCCTTGGGTGAGGTGCCCATGATATTCGCATAATTACTGGATCCCTAAGGGCGGGATCATCAAGATCCATCCCAGTTTTTAACCTGATAACGGCATCCCCTTCCCCGTACTCGCCATCGATCATTTTTCGCCACCCTTCAAGACTTTCGCTAACTCTTAACTGGCGATGGGGGCATGGTTGCTTTCCATCCTTGAATTTCTTGAAATCCGCTGGAGTACAGGTGCATGTATAGGCATTATCTTGTTCAATTAGTTTCTGGCAGTAATCATTGTATATTTCAAGACGATCGCTCTTGTATACTTCCTCGTCCCATTCCACGCCAAGCCATTCCAAGCCTTCCCTGATCATGTCATAGGCTTCCGGCAGGATGAATTTTGCCCCAGAGGCTCCAGCATCTAACTTTTTCTTCGTGGTGCCAATGGTATCATCGAAGCATAGGATTAGTTTCCCGTTGGTGAGTTTTGCATACTCATCATTCAGTATTACCATCCGGGCGTTCCCGATATGTAACGGCCCAGAAGGAAATGGTGCGAGCCTGAAAGTGGGAACCTTCACGCCATCCAACCCTGGTAATGGGGGAAGTCCTTTCTTTTCCTCGTGTTTCCCGTTCAATAGGGAAACATCTATGCCTAGATCTAGCGTCTCAGTCTTGATGGCGTCAATTCCCATGGCATTCACCCGATTTACCTCATTCACCACTTTTGGCTTGATTTCCCTTGCCTTCGGTCGTAATTCCTTGTGGTCGCCCATGATGCTACCTAACACGGATCCAACCTGGGCTTTGCCGTCATATTTCAGGGCATTTAACAATACATGCTTGGTTATGATCGCTTCAATGCTTGATTCATCACTCATGATGTATCCCGTCCTTGCCAATTCCTTGAACGCGGGATACAAAAAAAACATCATACCATGAGGCTATAGGAAGTGAAAAACATTTTCAAGTTATCAAGGATCTCCAGCAAGTAATTTTTAGAGAGATTATAAAAGAAAATGGACTTATTGGCATTTTGAGAGCGTTTCAAGATATCGGAAACATCCAGCGCGTTCAAGTACAAGGAATAATCATCTTTTTCGCAGAGAATCCCTATCGATGCTGAAAAATCCTCCTTCGAGGCATTTTGCATTACCAATTTCAAGAATCTCGCGAAGTCACTGGTATCCTCGATGGATTCATCACGCCGAGCATCATAAATCCCAACAAGACCATTCAACTCCTTTAGAATTTGCAATTGCTTGGCAAAAAATTCCTTATGAATGATCTCCGTGGTTACTAGGGAAAAATCATAATCGAAATCGTATTCCTTTATTTCTTGGTCAAGAGAATTGATCCCGGGAGAGCTATCAAGATCAAGAAATACTTGGAGTATGGGTGAGAAGTACTTTCTATTGGATATCAACCCGAATCGCACCTTTTCTCCCCGGTATTGTGAACAATCTTCCAGTGCAGATTTTAGTTCTTCGAGCTCGTTTTTTTCAACCTTTTTTGCCTCAATATCGACCAGCTTATATGCAAGCAGGTTGAAAACGTCACCAACATTCGCCCCGGTTAAGGCAGAAGTTTCAAAATAAGAACAGCCTAGCTGCTTGGCGAGATCATGGGCTTCGTCTAGAGTTATAACCCTTTCACCGACTAGATCGCTCTTATTGCCTAGCAGGATCGTGATGATATCTCCCGATAACTTCTTCTTCTCTTCATGCCACTTCATGACGCTTTCAAACGACTCCCTGTTGGTAAGATCAAACACTATCAAGCAGGCTTGCGCGCCAGCATAATAACTAAGCCGTACCCGGCGGAAATAGGATTGTCCACCGAAATCCCATGTCGAGAAGTTCACCGTGGCACGTCGCAGGGGAAGTTCCACGGACGACGTGGTGATGGAAACACCCAGGGTTGGTAGATAATTTTCCTTGAATTTGTCCTCGGCATGCCTCAAGATCAAGCTCGTTTTTCCAACATTTTGCTCGCCTATGATGATGAGCTTGAAGGTGAATACCCCTTTTGAAGACCTGAGTTCGAAAAAATGATTTCGAATGCTCCGCTGTTCTTCCTCGTCGGTGATGATTTTTATCAATGGTATGTCCAGCTCTACAGGACGACCCTCCATGATATTACCCACTTTTTCTGCAGTAAGATAGGCATATGGTAGTGTTTTATCCAGTGAACCATCAAGTTTCAACACGATGGAAAGGATCATGTCCTTGATCTTTATGAACATGAGGCGATTCTTGTCCGTGTCGAAAAAAGAGACGGGGCCGCTTCCTGTTATCAATTCCTTCGTCAACCTATCTAGGATTCGCTTGATAGATGTGGAGGCAATCTTCAAGGATTCCTCGCTCTCACCCTCGCTCAAGTGTGAAGCCAAGATTGTCTCTTTTTCAGCATCCATGACCAAGATTGCACTTGTATCGTCAAGGGTATCGGTGAAATTCTCGAATAATACTTTCATTGCCTCATCTTTCGAGCATTCATCTGAGCTATGGATCATTAATTTATTATCCCCTGCAATGCGTGTCAATTATACATCACGTGTAAAATATAAAAAGAAGCACCTGCAGGTATCTCAATTAATCTACCCAGTGAGAAAGATCACCAGTGAAATGGATGCATGTGGAATCCAGCTCGTCGATGGACCGTGCGTTTAATAAAACCATGGTGATCCGAATCTCGTGGATAAGGGTATCAATTTGCCTTTCTGTTCTTGAAAGGTACCCATTTCCTTCCTTCAAATCGTCCATTGCTGATAAAAGAAAGGGATAGGCAATCCCCGCCATAGATGCACCAATACATATCGTTTTCACCACGTCCAAGCCTGTCCTGATTCCTCCCGTGGCAATAATTGGCAGGTCCGAGTTTTTCCTCATGAAATATATTGATATTGGAGTGGGTGTACCACAATCTTGGAAAATATTACCCGGGTTTCTTGAATATGGGTAATTGTCATTGGTAATCCTTCCCGCCTCGACTAAAGAGAAATTGGTTCCTCCAAAGCCTCCAATATCAATGGCATCCACGCTTCCAGCATTAAGCGTTCTTGAATCACGTTCGGAAAAACCCATCCCCACCTCCTTCAGGATGACCGGGACCGGGAGGTCATCCTTCACTGCCGAAACAATTTCCATGATCGTGGCAAAAACTCTATCGCCCTCTGGTTGTATTAATTCTTGTAACTTGTTGAAATGGATAACCAAGCCATTTGCATCTATCATGTCAACGCATTCACGTGCTAATGTAATTGGATTCCCTGCAGAAACGAGTTGAGACATGCCGATATTGCCTAACAAGAAAAGATCTGGGGACACGTCCCTAGCCACCCGGTACGTCTGAATTAATTCTTCATCTTCCACACCGACTCGCTGGCTTCCCAATCCCATGGGAACTCCCTTTTTCGAACAGGCCATCGCAAGAATTTCATTGATTTGTTTCGCGCGTGGATGACCCCCTGTCATCGCGGCTACGAGAAATGGTGCCGCGAACCTCTCCCCGAAGAGCATGCAACTTGTACTCGCATCATGATAGTCTACAAACGGGATGGCATCAGGATGCAGGATGACATCATCCATCCAGTTCTTTTTCGATTGCATGCCTTGCTCGTATATCAATTTTAAATGATCCCATTTCCTGTTCTCGTTGGTTTTGTTGTTTTTTAACATTTTCACCTATCCACCAGTATTAATATGAACGATGGTATAATCCTTGAGCCTACCAGCATGTAAATCGATTAACGTGTTTTTCTTGCAACCGTTAACAAGAAATGCTTCCATGTTTTCATGAGTCAACCTCGAAAGCTCTCTCAGCTTGAATTCAATACCCCCCGTGACATCTATCGTACCACTAACAGCGTTATCACTAAAATTCAATTGTTTTTCGCCGCTTGAATCATGGAACGTGATTTCCCCGTTTTTAATATGAATCGAGCGAATAAGCTCTGCGTCATGGTGGATGTTTGGGTTTTTATCAAATAAACCATCCACATCAAGCAGGTATATCAAGTGCCGCTGCTCGAACGGAAGCTTTTCAGCCAGCTCAACAATGATCGTGTCGCCGGAGAGTATCCCGATTCCTCGGGTTAAATCAATCGCCGTGTCACCGTGAAGAACTGGAACGAAACCCCGTTCAATTAAGGCAACCACGGGTTCCAAGAAACTGGAATCAATCTTGCCTGACTCGAGCATGAATAATGCTGAAGATTGCAGGGGATACGCGGGAATACCAGCATCGAGAAGTAATCTCATGATTTTCTGATTCACGTCTACCATTGCATCATGCGTGAACGAGAATCCAGCACGTTGATCATCCACCTCTTTATTAAAACCATCCTGAATCCTGTATTCCTTGGCAATTGGATGACCAAAGGAACCCCCACCATGAACGATAACAGGATGGACGGGGATCTTTCCTAGCTGTTCCAATAGATGCCTCATGATATTCGAATGGAAGGATCTTGGAACCTTCTTATCCGAGAAGCAACATCCACCTATTTTCACGAGAACCACTGGATGCCCTTTCACGATCATCAACCATTTTCAATTCCATTACTTTCCATGAATCCATCATCATCCAAGGTTACCTTGAATACATCGCATCCCTGTCCAACCAGGATTTCCCTGATATTATTGATGTTCTCCCGTGGTGACAACAGGAGCACGCATCCACCGCCTCCTGCACCTGTGATTTTTCCCCCTGTAGCACCCTCCTGAATCCCTAGCTTTATAATGGATTCCAATATCGGGGTTGACACTTTCAAGTCCCTTAGATGTTGATGATTCTTGAGAAAGAGACTACCTAACCTGTCGATATTTATCGAGCCACCTTTCATCTCCTTCCAGATGGCTCCAACTGTCTCTTCGATGCCTTTAAACGCGTCCCGGGTCAATTCCGGAGCCTTGGCAAGCGATTCTTCCACCCGGGCAACCATTTCTCCCGTATCCCTTGGAACTCGAGAATTCACTATGAGCAATGAACCATTCATTTCTATTGGCTCGGATAAG
Source organism: Candidatus Bathyarchaeota archaeon (assembly GCA_014729935.1). Taxonomy (GTDB): domain Archaea; phylum Asgardarchaeota; class Lokiarchaeia; order Sigyniarchaeales; family Sigyniarchaeaceae; genus WJJB01. The sequence goes on from WJJB01000055.1 coordinate 7,383, forward strand.
ACGTCGACAATCTTCCCCTGATTGTACATGAACGTCCCTCCATTAATGGATGCAGTTGTATCTATCCCTGATGAATTTTCATGAAAGAATTTTTCCGCTTCCTTGCTGTAATGAAGGAATTGCCCACGATCAATGGTGATGCCGTGGTGCGTGAAGATGGCTTTCACTAAACACGCGCATATCGCCGCAGAGGAACCCAACCCAGCGCTCTCGGGAATCGATGATTCCAATCTCATCTTAAACCCGTTGCCCTGCTTTGCTTCCTCCGGAAGGATTTCGTATATATGATTGAAAATGGGAAATACTTTTGTTGTTTTCATCAATAGATCCCGCATCTCCTTTTCCTCGATCACGATATCATGATCTTCAAGGGATAGCGTGTAAAAATGCTCATTATTAGTCATGTATTCCAGTCTTGCTCGTAGACTGATTGCACTCACGATTGATGGATACCCGTGAACAACAGCATGTTCCCCTGCCAAGATGATCTTACCAGGTGATGAATAGATCATGAAACCAGATTCCCTCCTTCCTTCCTGAGCTGATTGTATATCTTCTTTGCTACATCAACCCTGATTGTCTCCCCTTCAAGCATCTTGGACAAGACCTGGGGTCTAAACTCCGGTGGAATACCTGCTGTTTTAATTATGTTTCTTGCGTGTAACTTCATATGGCCTTCTTGTATTCCTTCCGATACCAGGGCTCGCAGGGCTGCTGCATTTTGGGCAAGACCAACAGCGGCTAATACTTGGGATAAAGTGGACGCTTTGGTGACCTCCATGATATTCAAGCATGTTCTATAGACCGGGTTTGTTTTAATGACACCACCTATCGTGCCAACAGAGACGGGTAAGTCAATTACCCCGACCAAGTTACCCTCTTCATCCATGCGATAATCCGTGAGTGGCTTGTATTTTCCCTCGAATGCCGCGTACGCATGTGCACCAGCTTCAAGGGCCCTGGTGTCATTGCCGGTGGCTTGTGCAACTGCTATCATTCCGTTCATGATCCCCTTGTTATGTGTTGCTGCACGGAAAATACTTGCCTTCGCGAATTCCACGGCCTCCAAAATCTTTTCCACGGTTGATCTCCCACCGATCATGTCCATATCAAATGTTGCCGTGCATTTCACCCGTCGGTGAATTGCCAAGTTCGAAATGATCCTGAGAACCGCGCGGGCTCCGGTGATTTTCTCAAGGAATGGTGCAATTGCTTCGCTCATGGTATTAACGGCATTGGCGCCCATGGCATCCAAGCAATTGACAACCAAGTGCACATCGATCATCGTCCCCATTCCAGTTTGCATCGATAAGGTATTTATCCTTCTGGCACCCCCACCGAGTTTCACCAGGATGGGGTCCTGATCATTAGCCAAATCGATAATTTCTTCTTCGTGTTTTCTAATTTCCTTAATAGCCTCGGAAACATCATCCACATCGACTAGCTGCACTTGTCCAATCATCAAGGCTTCAACAACATCAGCTTGGAAGCCTCCATGCTTCCTAGCCATTTTGGCCAGGTTTGATGCAGCAGCGACCACTGATGGTTCCTCTATTGCCATGGGAATTAATCGTTCTTCTCCGTTCACCACGAAATTCGTGGCTATCCCAATGGGAAGTGGCAAGATTCCAATGACATTTTCTATCATGGTGTCCAAGGTTCCAAGCACGGCACTGCCCTCCTCACACCGAAGTAGATTGATATCCTTGGTAGAAATAATCCCTTCCTCCTCCAAGATGGACAATCTCTCGTGAATTGATTTCTTGTAAAACTTGCTCAACTCCGATGTTTTCACCATGAAATTCACCAGATCTTTCAACAGTACATGATATTTCCTTCCTTGATCTCCAGTTGGTTTGCATGTTTAAGTCTTTTTATGTCTATCTCATCGATGCAAGGGATTCTTGCCATGATCACTCCCGTTGCAATGATTGGCTCGCAGTGTTCGTTGATGATTGCCATGGGCGCTTGATGGTTTGCCTTCACTTGCAGGAGCGTGTAACTTCCAACGGTCGATCCTTTGGCTCGTGGGAAGACCAATATCTTATCTTGGATGCACTCCCCTTGCAATGGATGCCCTTCTTCTAGAATGATCCCGGTTGATACATCTATCCCCCCATATATGAGGAGGGGGACCTCGGTATAGAGGATGGGTCCCTTGCAATTACCCGGATGAATGATCCTTCCAGCAATAACCTTGGAATTCATGTATTTCCACCTTCATCCAATTTCCCATTGATTGCAATCTCCATACATTTCTTTCTGGGTAATAATGCAACATCGACACCTGGCTTGTTACTCAAGTAATAGAATGCTTTACCAGAATCCGTGATGACGCGCTTGAACGATAATTCTTCAATGGGGCACACGACGATGCACGTGTCAGAAATTACTTGAATCTTTGAATCAAGACCAGTAAGTATACCCTTTTTCTCCATTTCAGCCCTAAGCATCGATGCAGTGGCAATCCATACGCTTGCTTGAACCTGCTGTTCCTTTAGGAAACTCAAGATGGATTCAACCTCCTCCATCGAGGAATGCGGGCATCCAAAAAACACCAAGTCAACAGGTTTTCCAACCATGGTATCTTTCACGAATTCTGGTCGCGAGGGCAATGAATTCACGTGTATTTCTTTTTCACCTGCATGGATAGCCCAATTGGGAAAGGCTGTGATTTCTGGTGTCACGTCTTCCACGTGGTAAAGGGCTATCGCGCCCGATGCAGCCATCGAAGCTCCAAGTTGCCGCAAGGTACTTGGAGTGCACTTCCTTGGGGATAATCCCGTGATAACCGGGATCTCATTTCCAAGCTTTCTACCAAGTAAAAGCCCCAACCTGGCAAAATCCCAGTAGGTTGCCACCTCGCATTCAACATGCACCTTCACGGTTGGCTTCCTGTTTTCATCCAAATGCAATCCATAATTGGCTGTATAACCAGTGAGGGCAGCCGATAATGCTGCAGGACCGCCTTCCCTATTCGTTCTCGCGCCCAGTACGGAATTAGCATAGGATACTGCTGAAGATTCTGCCCATGCAATGTGAGAACCTTGAACGGGGCAGTTACCGAGAAGATACGGGGTGCAACTGCACGTCAGTGAGATATCGAGTTCCCTGTATGCTTGAAGAACCTGAGCCTGATCCCGATAAAATGATTGAGAAAAGCCAAGAGACAGCCATCTTTCCAAGTCCAAGCCACATGGGTTCAACGTGGTAGGTACCCGGGCGTGGGCTCCACCATCACGTAACTCTTCGAGAAAATCGAGACCCGCTTTACCAATACTCTTGTATGAAACACCAGACACTTGGCAGGAAGAAACGGGGATCAAGTTTTCTGCGTGGTAAATCCGTCCAAGTGTCACTATGATCTTCATAGCAAGCCGGGTTCCTGGTCCTTGCTCACCTTGAAGCATCGACTCTTGCAGTCCCGTGAGATTCATCTCTCCCTGCCTAACCTTTTTTTCATAAATGCTTGGCGATCTTTTCCCCTTGGAATGGTTGCATCAATCCCGACCTTACAAGTCTCCCTGGTTACTTGATTTGCAGATGGATCGAGGGAACTACCCCTCTCGTTGGGAAAGAGATAAAGATCTTCCGTGAATTGGCACCTGGTCGTGATCGCGAATTCTACATCGAGTGGATCTGCAATTTCTATGTCATCATCAATTATAATGCAATTTTTCAAGCTTCCATGACCTAGAAAGGTGGATTTGAATATCTCCTCGGGATCCAAATTCCTACCTCCTTCAAACTGCACCACTGCATTAAACCAGTGAGCAGAACCATCGGTCAACCTCACATCCCTGAATCCTGGATGCTTGCCGAGCTCCCTGGCCATGGTCGCCTCGCGGGGTAATCCCATTAGGAGCTCGTGTTCCTTGGAGGCGGGGAGCAACGCGTGGTACATGGGATTTCGCCTATGGGTCATGCAGGTTACCTCGAAAACAGGTTGATTCCTAATGATATCAAGAGTGCCGGTTAAATCGAGAAATGGACCTTCATCCGCCGTTTCACCCGTGAAATGCCCTTCAATGATGATTTCCGAGCCAGCGGGCACCATGACATCTATCGTCTTGCATTTAACCAGCTCTATTGGACTCAATGCGTTGGCAATGGATAATTCATCAACCCCCTTGGGAGGTGATGTTGATGCTGCAATCATGACCTGAGGGGCATTCCCAATGGCAATGGCAACTTCCAATTCTCCACCGCTTTCCTTCAATGCAGTATCCAGTCCCCTGTTTTCCACGACACGTGCCACCATTTTCCCATCATCAATTATCATCATCCGGTGAAAGCTCATGTTCCCACCGTACCGTGGACAAGTATAGATGGCTACCCCTGAAGTAATGTATCTCCCTCCATCTTCTTCTACATGTTTCAATATCGGAAGTTTATCCAGATCCGGCTCGGTATGAATGATTTCTTGACATGATACCTCACTATTTTCATCCAGAATGCTTGGAGCTTTGCAATTCTTTATCGCATGCTGTAACCTGTGAATAAAAGAATCAGGATTGGTTGCAGGAAGGACAGATTCACCTTCTCCCTCATGAGATTGATGCTTCCCGGCATGAGCCATCGAGAAAGATTTCCTGGATGAAAACACGTTTGCTACCACCGGAAACTCGTGATCTGATATATTGGTGAAGATCACCGGCGCGGGTCCAATACCTGAGATGATGCTAGCAAGTTCTAGATGGGTCGTAACTTCTTTTTCAATGTGGTTCAATAATCCACTTTGCTGAAAATGGTCGACAAGATCCTTGAAATCCAGCATCCTTCACCGTTTTCTCCATAAGGAAAACATCAAAACTTGATGTAGGCGGGATACCAGTGAATCAATCCATATCCCGCCACACCAGGTTCCTCATCTACCTTCAATCGCCTTACGGTGAGCTCAACCTTCTCACCTTCATCAATCTTCCCAATCAAGTATACAAGGTCATCGATGCATTTCGTTTCTCCAATTTCGATGTCCTTATCCACGATCTCCTTCACCCATCCGAATAACGGGTAATAATGCCTGTGGGACCCAGAGTGTCCCTTGGGGCAATAGGAGATCTCGCTCTGCTGGGGAAGCACGCATCCATAATCACATAAGCTTAATTCTATCCCCAGGTTATGAGAGGGAGCCTCATCCAAGACTGCAGTGCTAATGTGCGAGGGAAGTAAATTCCTCCTGTACATCTCGTAATATTCTATGGGGATCCTTGCCTTTCGCTTGATGAAGTCCATTACCGATGGTCCTTGCTCGACCAGCTTCTTGAACCCCTTTTGCATTTGTAACATGCCAGAGATCGCCGTTGCACCGCTACCGTAGCTACTAAAATAAATCTTGTCGAGCTCTGAGACACGATTTTCCACCAAGTGGACGATTTGTGCCCACAAGGAGGCTGAATACATGTTCCCGAAGCGTAATGGCACGTCCAAGCATGGTAAAAGTTTCCTTGCCATCCAATCCTTGTAAAAGTAATTCAATCTCAAGATCTCATCTTCATTAAAACCTTTCTTCTTGAGTAGTTCAATAGTCTTGATATGTAACTCCTCCCGTCCCTCTAGTATGAACTCTCGCTCGTCCGAGGTGAAGGTGCGATCCTTGAATTTTTCTTGTATCTCTCTTCGCTTCAGTGGATTGTTGATCCAGCGTTCAAACATGATTTTTTGGAAACTCTTCACTGGCATCTTCCCGAACGGGGCATGGAACACATAATAATCTGCATTGAATGGACCGACCTGGGACTTGAAATCATCATATGCCTTTAGGATGTAATTCAGGTATGCAGCCGTGCTGTAATGACCGAATACTTCTGCATTCTCGCTATATAATGTCCGGAAGAAATCATTAACGTGACCCGAGACTTTCCCGAACTTGGAACTTATCCGGGCGATGCGGGGATGCTTGCTAATCACCATTGCTACAGCGCCTGCACCTTGCGTGGGCTCACCGGGACTTCCCAGTGGATATTTAGATATATCAGTCCCGATAACAAGAGCCTTTTCAATAATCCCGGAATTTATCAATCCAACTGCATTGAGTAATCCGAGCGTTGCACCAGCACAGGCATGAAACGTATCACCAGTAAGAGCATTTTCATTCACGTTCAAGAAAACGCTCAAGATCGATGATATAGATTTAACTGCATACGGCATGGATTCACTTCCGACGAAGATTGCTTCAATATCCTGGGGATCAAGTCGGCTACGTAGGAATAGATTTTTTGAAGCCATGATGGCCATGGAAATCGCATCCTCGCCATAACCAGGGACTGCGATTTCCTCCGAAAGCAATCCATACTTGAATTTGTCAGGATCGATTCCACGTTTTATTGCAAGATCCTTGAGATTAAGCCTGTTTTTCGGTGCATAGAACCCAACCGCATCAATACCGACATCGAGGAAGAAAGTCTCATCCATATGCTTTACACGCACTTCTGTTCAAGCACCCTATCTCCATCCGTTATTTATTTGCTTTCATGTTCTTGGAGAAGATCCCGATGCTTCACGCTGACTGAAAAGCAATTTTACCTTTTTAATACTTACTTAATAATCACGGGTAAAACATGGGAGGGGGAATTTCATGGATTTCCTTCTCGAAGAGTGCCAAGGTCCTTCATTGTTTCAAAGCAGGGATGCAATAAGTGCAAGATCAAGAGATTGGCACACTGATGATGATATCACCCGGTTCATGAACCAATTCATCGCCTCGGGAGTCTTGAAGATCATGCTGGTGGCAACATGAATGATGGATGGCTCGGCATCACCATTACCCCCGTCATCTGCTAAATTCCCGAATAGATTACCGAGAAGGCTCAGCAAGAATGCCAATCCGCCAGTTAACAATATACCAATACCAGAAACCCTTGCAATGAGCCGCACTTCCTTGAAAGTCGGGCGCCTGGCAACACGAATGATGCGCTTGGTATTCCTGATGAAGTTCTTAAATTTATCGACTATGCCCATATCATCACAGGGATTGCAATGAAGGAGGAAGTAATAAATATTGTTCGGAATGCCTTGCGTCTAGAGAATGCCCGCTTTAAAAGTAGGAGATATGGCTTATTGAAATATCGCTACCTTATATCCGCCCATTTCTCAAGTATGATTCGTATTTCGTCAAGAACTCCTCGGTTTGGACCGGATTCATCTTCACGTTGATGACGATTTTCCCGTTATCGAAACGAATGAGGTCGTCCCTTCCCAGCTTGATGATGAAATCATAAAAGAAATCTGGCTCGTCAAATCCCAGTTGTCTTGCCATGTCGTAGGGCTCCATCTTGGTTTTTTTTCCGAAGATCATTTTTTCCATCAATCCTACCAAGTCATAAATCTCCTCATTACTGAATCCCGTTGTATTCTGAGCTGCTTGACTCCCTGCAGGTTGGGCGGGAGGTGCTTGCCCGGGGAGAGAGCTAGAAGGTTTCGGTGGGGATGAGCTTGGTGCCATGCCTGGCAATGGTGGTGGAGGGCCCGCGGATGGGGGCGTGATGCCGCCTGGAAGCGGAGGCGGGGCGTTTCCACCTCTTGGGGGGCTACTCATGGGACTTGGTGGAGGACCCGCCGTACCTGGGGGCGGAGGTGCCGGTCCGGGTGGGCCAGCAGGTCCCAGTCCACCCGTGGGTGGTGTTGCCGGCCCTGGCGGGCTGCCCGGCCCCATTCCACTTGGTGGAGGTGGCGGTGCCATTCCTGGTGGACCCGCAGCGGGACCTGGCGGGCCTGCCATTGGACCCGGGGGACCTCTACTCGGTACGGGTCTCGCTACCGGCTTTGGGGCATTGGGGTTATTTGCTAGTTTGGCCTTTAACTCTGCCAAGAGCCCTCCGGGCCCACCGCTAGGTGCAGGTCGTGGAGCTGGCCCGGGTCGCGGCCCCATGGAAGCTGGGGGTGGTGGGGGTGGAGGTCCTGCCGTGCTCGGTGGGCCCATGCTACTTGGGGGCATTC
>WJJB01000056.1 GCA_014729935.1 Candidatus Bathyarchaeota archaeon
GGATTCCCATTTCCCAATATAGCCCCAAGTTGTGCTCCGATGGCAAGGGTTAGGGATTGGAAGAAAATGGTGTTTAAGACCTGTATCAATGATACCTTTCCAAATTGCTGGAAGCCTTTCATCGCCTCAGTGAACACGCTTAGCCAACCAGGATATTGTACCGTCGATAGCCACAGGAATAACCACGGCATGTAAGATATGTTCGTTGCACCCAATGCATGCAAGCCAATGATGCTAATAACCGTGGTTTGAGCGAGACCCGTGAAACTTTGGAACCAAATAAAAAATCGCACGTACATGATAGTTCTGTTTGGATCTTTTACACGCCACTCGGCAATGAACCGTGACGTGGCGGAAGCAGTGCCTAGATCCGCGAGGGTAAATATGGAATTGAAAATGCCAGTAAGGATATTGTAAAATCCCATGCTCTCGGGATATGGGATGAAAACTGGAATGAGCATCACGTAACCGACCATCAACACGGCAAACACGATGTTCCAAAAAAATGAACCCAATACCCGATGGTAGCCGATATTCTCCCATGGGTCATTCGAGATATCATCAAAGCCATCTATTGCTTGTTTGTGATTCATGTTTTTTTTTCTCCATTTTCCTTTCATTGACCACTTCTTGCATCAAATCTTGGTACCTGATGCCTTGGTCCCCTTCATGGAACCTTCCATCTTCCCGCGTTTTCTCGATCCCTTTCCGGTTGTGCCTCGATTTGCTTGTTGGTTTTGAACAACCTGTATCACCATGTTGCTGATCACGGTTGCAAGGGGGAGAAAAAGGAATCCCATTGCTACCCACGTGCCCGCGGTATTCGATGGAGGGTAGAAAAGCGTGTAGGCCTCCAAGGTTGACGCATTGTTGATGATGATGATTGATACATTAGATGTAAGCGGCAAGTTGCTAATCGCTAGCACGGAGCCGTCAATCTGGACTTTTTCACCGCTCATGGGAACGAAATCCCACATCCTGTCGTCATGGTTTTCCGGATCTGATACGTTTACTGGACTCATCCCACCCGTCGCTAGCCCGGCAAACTGCAACTTGAGATCGAGGGTTTCTTGGCTGGCACCATCCTTCCACGTGATGATGCACGTCCTGCCCTCTTCGGTCGTGAAGGCACCATGCATCACTCGACCCTCTTTTCTAAGATTCATCATGCCACTGGAGTGGTGATATTTTGCGGGAGTGAGCATTATACCATTAGATAGCAAGTTTGACACGGTTCCGAAGGCGTAGTAGGCGGGTTTTGGATTCCTGTCATGATCCAATAAGCCAAAGAAATGTTCACCATAGAGGTCATGCCGATCTAGCACGGAATAATCATCTGGTAAACTCCCGCCATCCCTGTATTCATAATTAATGAAAACATCAAATCCGGCGAGCTGGCTGGTAACCATTGCCTTGGCGGTTGCCATTGCCTGCACATGGGGAAGGCACGTTGGTTCTGACGTCGGGCATCCTGTCTCGGAATTCACTCTCATGAAGCTCTTGGAGAAACGGCTTTCCTGGTTGCTAACAAAATCATTGAGGATGCTATATTTTGCCAGTTGGCTTTCCCAGGTACCGTATGGATGGCAGCAGAACGCGTCGAACAAGTCCCCGAAGCCATTCGGGTAACCTGCATTCCTTGCCATTTCAGTTGCATCCATTACCCAGTCCGCTAGAAAATCCGGATTGCGATGACCATCATCGGGATAACGGGGATCATTCAAGCCGATATGACTTAATCCAGGACCAAAGACGGTATTAGCGGGACTGGCTGATTTAATCTCAATGGCTGCTTCCACCGTGAGATTCGCAAACAGGCGTGATTGGGTGGAGTTGGCGCTCCAGTAGTCACCATTATTGGGTTCGTTATAAATCTCGAAATGTCCCATGGACGCATTTCCAAGCCACCGGGTCGAGCAGAAGGAGATATAATCCTTCCACGCGGTCAAGTTGGTCGGATAGGTATTATAACTCCCTGGATAGTATGGATCTTCTGGGCATGCCCATGGCGTTCCATAGGAGAGCAATGCTTGAATATTCACGCCGATGGAAGAGGTATTGGCAACAAAGGCATCAAGAAACTCCACGAACTCATGATCAGGAACCCCGCTATCGTTTTGAAATAACGTGTTCCACCAAAAATCGCTCCGGATCCACCCGACTCCAAGTTTTTCCATGTTTTCCATATCGATGGGATTTCCCGTTAGGAAATCCGTTTGACCGGGGTCTGAGAACACGTGGCAATTGATCCCAAAGGGTGTTCCCAAAGTCCGGTTCCCGGTTGCAGGAACGGTTACCCTGGTTCCTTGGACGCCGCTTCCTGACACGATGCCTGCCATGGGAATCACCATCATGGATAATAATCCAAGGGTTAGAAAGATTGACGCATATCGTGCTTTTCTACCGTATCCGGGCCCACGTGCCGCGCGTGCCATGCTTGGAGGTTTCACCGTCACTTCGGTTGCGTTGGCAATACGGCCTGCTCTTTTTTCAACAATCTTTGGAGAGGATAACAGGACAAGAATCATGGCGATAATGAATATTGATGCGATGCCAATGAGTTGATATATCCACGCCGATTCGATTTCCGCCGCCGATTGCTGGGATGGAAAGGTCTTCGACACATGGAATATGAAGGGAAAGGTATACGCGAGGATGAATGTAAGCACTTGTTTCCTTCTAAACGCGATAAATAAGCACCCCAACCCAAAGAAGAAAGAGATCAATGCAGGACCTGCCAAGAGGTCCACAGGAATCAATGACTCGGGTACCGAATCGGTGGAAACGCCCGCCATGTATAAAAAAGGAATCAAGAGGCAGGTACCACCACCAATGATGAGCAATAATCCCGAGACCAGCGGTATACTTTCCTTGGAAACCATTCGCTTCCCTGTATTTTCTCCCCGGTTCGAGACAATCCAATAAATACCTGCGATTCCAAGGCTAACCATCGATGCAATCGCAAGTAATGACCTGTCTCCAGCAAGGATCGTGAGCGGGTACTTGAAATCAACCCGTGGTCTCTGTGGGCTGTAATACCACCAATGGGAAGCCGGAAAGGTGGTCGTTATAGCCACGGCAATGCCCATGCATCCCGTGACCAGAATGGCAGCAAGGCAGCCAAGAAAACGTGCCATTACAGCCCCTGGTTTGATCCTGATAACCTTCGAATCATTGTTTTTCCTCACGGGTTTCATCACGGCGTGTGGATTCCTGAAACGTGTGCGATTGAAAAGGAAGAGTA
>WJJB01000002.1 GCA_014729935.1 Candidatus Bathyarchaeota archaeon
GGCTTGGAGTGAGCCTGTATAACCTTTTGGATCATTACAAGAACTACAAGAAAGGACGCGTCTACCTCCGGGCAAAAAAGATAAAGAAGTTCGAACCAGCACTGGATGCGACGGGTTTGAAGGGTTTCGGTCTCATATATGATACCAATATCGATGACGCGCGCCTTACCGTGGAGACCATCAAGGAGGCAGTCCATTCAGGGCGATGCACAGCAGTGAATTATGCACGGGTTACCAGATTGAACCACGATGAATCAACGGGAAAAGTAAATGGGGCATGGTTCGTTGATGAGGATCCTGATACGGCTACAAGCACAAGGGAAACACTAGTACGAGCTCCATTAGTTGTTAATTCCACCGGGATTTGGACTGATGAATTGCTTGATAACGTGCCGGAAGGATACCCGGACCCGGTAATCCGGCCGACAAAGGGAGTTCATGTCGTGTTCAAGAAAAAAGATGTCCCCGTGAATAATGCACTTGGCATCACCTCTCACATAGATGGTCGTTTTTTTTTCGTGTTGGATAGGGATAATTTCATCGTGATTGGCACGACGGATACGGATTACCACGGGGACCTCGGGGAACCCCGATGCACGGCGGAAGACGCTGAATATTTACTTTCCACGGTTCGCATGAAGTTCCCGGATGCAAATCTTGATCTTGAGAATATGGTCGGAAGTTATGCTGGCATACGTCCCTTAGCTAGACCTCCGGCGAAGAAGGGAAAGCCAGCATCGGAAAGTGAGGTCTCCAGGGATCACGAGATAATCAGGTCGACGGATGACCTTATATCCATCTGCGGGGGGAAGCTCACTACCTTCCGTGTCATGGCAGAAGATCTCATGCTAGGCCCCGTGAAATCAATAGCCACTGAACTCCTCCCCAGCAGGGAATTTAACTGGAAGAAGAAGATCGCCAAGCAACCTTACAAGATCTCCTTGACGCGTGATGAATGGGACGACACCCCGCTGGTTCAGGAATGCAAGGAAATGGGGTATATCACGGATGAACAGTGCAAGCATTTGTACCAGCAATATGGCAGGGGCGCACTTGTTATCTTGCACTATATCAAGGAGGATGAAACCTTGGCAGAACGACTTGTTCCCGCAGAGGATGTTACGTATGCCCCGTGGATCATGGCAGAAATCAAGTACGTGGTTTTGCATGATTGTCCCACGCACTTGACCGATATCATGGCACGCAGGTTAGAGTTCCAATGGTGTGTGCATCCATCCTTCCAACCAGGAGCTTCCAAAAAAGTAGCAAGATTCGTTGCGTCATTGCTCGATTGGGACGAAAGCCGCGTCAATCGAGAAGTAAACGATTACATGGAGTATCTTGCATATAACTCGTTTTTCTACGATGGAAAGCTGGAGTGAGTTTTGCATGCACACATCTTGGAAAAAGTTTCTTTCTCTGATTCTACTCTATACCGGCATCATGCTCCCAGCAATTTTCCTCTCCATACATGGTAACGCCTTGGTCGACCAATATTATGCTGGTTACGAGATCCAGGTACACACTCTCCGCACGGCTGATGGGTATAGGTTTGATTTCATGACCGTCATTCACGAAAACCAAACAAGTGCTCCTGATGAATCAGTTCCTGGAATCGTTGCGTGTCATGGGTTGGGCAATAGCAAGGAAAAAGCCCTTAAAAAAGCCATTCATTTCGCTCGAAATGGATATTTCGTCATGATCCCTGATTTCCGGGGCATGGGAAGTCACGGGGGATTCATCAGGCTTGATAAAGAATGGCAGGATACCGTCCGGATGCTAGATTTCGTGCAGGATTCTGAAAATTATTTGGAAGTGAATATGTCCAATATTGGAACTTGGGGGCATTCCAACGGTGCGTTTCAATCGGTAATGGCTGCCATTCATGATGAAAGGATTCAAGCATGCGTGGCATCCGCTGGTGCATACAATACTTCCGAATTGCTTGCGCATCAAGACTCTAGGTTATACATTGTCGGATTTACGTGGGATCCCGACAACGAGGAGGAAATTAGAACGCGTTCCCCCATCGAGCTTGCCAACGAAACTAACCCTGCAAACCTCTTGCTATTTCACGGAACCGATGACACCAACGTTCCCTACGTGCACTCGCAGCAATTCAATCAAACCGTGAATCCGGATGGGAATCGGACGGATTATGAATTCATAACCCGACCCGGCGAGAATCACGGCATCGTCGATCCACCCATGTTGCGAAAATCAATTGCATGGTTTAAATATTACCTGGAGGGGACTACCGTGAACGAAAGCTCCATCAAATTATTCTCCCCTCCCGCCGGATCATCCTTCAAGGAGATCGACGACACGTTTGAAACGGTCTTGTTTCTTGTTACTGCTGGTTTTGTGCCCCTTGTATACATCCTTGAAACCATGGTTGGAGGAACTTGGAATGCCATCCTGCAACAGAAGGGCGTGAAGACCACAAGCAAGCTGAAGATCAACACGAGTCACGTGAAGGAGATAACAGCTAGATGCCGTGAACATCCAAGATATCCCTTGAATGACTTGGAAAAGAGCACTCGGTGGAAGGGAGCACTCATCACGTTATCCGGTTGGATGGCCATCAATCTGGTCATGGGTGCCGTCCTGCAGGAATCCATGATCTCCAGGGTGCTACTCTCCTTTGGCATCCCTGCAGTAGTAACGTTGGTCTTCACGATCATCGCAGATTCCTTGCTTACACGCGGCCTCAAAACGAGAACACCTCCAAGCATCATCCTTTCAGGCATGAAAGCTGCACCCCACGTATCCGGAGGCACTATTAAGGACTTTATTGTTGCTGCATTAACAGTCTTACCCGCATGGGTGTTGCAAGTCACCTGGAGTAATGCATTGCTTACTTCATCAACTGTGCACGTTGAATCCATAGGTATCCTTCTTGAAGCGCATCCAAGGTCGCCAATCTCCCCAGGGATTTTTCTTTTGCTCGGTATATTTGTCCTTGGGACATTCGTGACAAGCACTTGCTTCAGGGGGACGTTCACATTATTTACATTTGATACTTTTGATAATCTATTAGAAAGAATTAATGCTCGCCGATTGCGTCGATTCAAGCGATTCTTTGCTTGGTTAGGCCTCTCAATGCTTCATGCGATATTTGCAGGAATGTTAATCATCGCTGGAGCTACCTTATTCAATCTTTTCTTCCCAAATCCTTTCCTCACCGGCGTGGATATTAGAATGAGGTTCAATTTAGCGCTGGTGCTCATCCTTGGCTTAATTACCACCATGGCAGTATTCTTGCAACAAGTATTGGAAAAAGTGTTAAGATCTCAAGGCAAGAGCATCCTGATCATTGCCTTGGTGATGTTATCCATTTTCATCAATGTTGCACCACGCCCCGCGTGATCAATAGCTCGTTTTCGTGGCGGAGACCTTTAACTTCGCTTTCGTATTCCCATCATCGCTTTGCAGGATGATATATTCGGTTGGGGCACCCAACTTGATAACGATGTTATCCTTGGCGATCACGTCATCCCTGTTGGGATCTCGCTCGTATAAACCGACCTTAATGCTGAAATCCTTCTCATCACCCGTTTTCAATTGAATAAACTCGTTCCAAAGGCTCATGTCCTGCCTTGTCGTGAAGGTCTGGTTCTTCTGAAGACGAATCGTCCCCCGTTGTGGTACCCTATTAACATGTGGAATGGTACCAACCTTGAAATAGAATTCACTTCCCCTGTGTCCTAGATCATAGTCTTTTATGGTTCCGAGTGATACAAGCCCTATGGTGACAAAATATCGTCCCTTCCTTTCCAATTCCTTTGAAAATCCCTCGCCTTTTGCGTGTGTCTTGTGTCCTTTCACATATACCCTGCGTGGAATGATTGATCAACTCGATCATGTGTTAAATGGATATAGGTATACATGGGAATCACGCTCAAAAAAAACCTTTGATTTGATACATTTCCATCGAGCATGGTGTCGTTTTTCCCGGTGGTGAATGCACTGATCGCAGCCGAGCATCAAGTACTAATCATGGGACGAGCATTACTCTCCCCGCGTGTTGTTTTCTGGGATGCTTGGCACCTCCATGGAAAGGTCATCTGGGAGCCCATCCTTGATTCTCGAGACTTGGAAATCACTAAATCCAGACCTAAGAGACGCCACCATGGCGAGATCGATCTGTAGCACGTGACGCGCCGATTCTCCCGACCTGTAGGGTTCCCTGTCTTCCCGAATGGATTCAATGAAATCTCTCGTGCAATTCATGAAGGAATGCTTCCAATTCGTTGGCATCGAGCATTCCGAAGCCCAATCCCCTTCTTGGTTTATCCAGTACACACCGGGATTTCCAATCCCGCATGCTGGATGGGCGAACATCTTTCCGGTGCACCCGTTTACCCAGATGATACCACGTTCGCACTGAATTTCCACTGCCTCGTCACACCCATAAAAATCAGAATGGATGGGTAATTTTTGTGCCATGGACACGTTCCACGTGCCATATTCAACACCCTTGGTTTTATAAGATATGACGGCGGGCACGTCGATCTTGAGAAGCTTGTAAAGCCGGAAGCCCTTCTTCCATGCTTGAACGCTGTGAATATCCTTGCCTAAAAGTAAGTGTATCATGTTGTGCTTGTGGTATCCATCATCAAAAAGGGTGGGCATCTTGAAATTTTCATGCTCGGTGATGCGCCAACGCCACGTTTTCAATGAAACATCCCAATTCGATAAAGCCTTCACCGTGGACCACATTCGAATGTTGACCGCCATTGGATCCCCGATCTCGTCCCCGTTGATGATTTCCAATGCCCTCTGGTATGGTGGATGGAACTGGAAATTTTCGAATACCTTGAATTTGACATTTGCCTTCCTCGCAGCATGGACCATGGCGTCAAAATCGCTTAAAGACAAGCAAGGCACCTTTTGCACGCTCACGTGTAAACCTGCCTCGCAAGCTAATTCAACGTGCTTCCGGTGTTGAGAATGGGGCGTGAGCACTTCCACGGCGTCGATATCCTCACGTTTAAGCATTTCTTGGATATCCGTATACACATTTTCATCCCTCAAGTGCCATTCACTTGCCCTTTTCTTGGCAAGTTTATTGCTTTTATCGCAAATCGCCACCACCTCTGCATCATCATGGTTGGCATAGTATAAGTGATGCAAAGTCGAAATCCTACCGGTGCCAATGAATGCAACGCGAACGGGAGCTACATCTGCCATGGATCCAATTCCTACCTGTCATTTCCCCGTCCCTCGGGGATTACTATATATTCTCTGGTGATCCTTATAACCTTGAAGACACCATGAAACACCAAGAAGGTACGTTTGAAGGTGAGGATCGCAAACTCGTGTATCATACCTGGGCACCAGAGAAGGAACCAAAGGGATGCGTTGAACTCCTCCACGGGTTTGCAGAACACCTTGGAAGATATGATCATGTTATCAACCTTTTAATCGCCAATGGCTTTGCCGTCTGCGGGCATGATCGCAGGGGCCATGGAAAATCGACGGAGCTGCGAGATGATGGGGGATTCGTCAAATCATTCCACGATTATGTGAAGGATAGCATGTTATTCCACGATTACATCTCAAACCAGCATCCCGATTGGAATGACAAACCTTGGTTCCTGCTTGGTCATTCCATGGGATCCTTGATTGCAGTTATGCACGGTGTTGAACGCCCTGGGGATTTCGATGGCATCATCTTAAGTGGTTATGGAACCAAGGTTGGCACTTTCGAGGAAATGGGCAGGTTCAAGAAGATGTTGGGGAAATTCCTGTCGAAAATCGCCCCTAAGGCAAGAATTAAGGAGGATTTAAATCCCGACGAGCTAACCCATGATGAAGAAATGGCGAGTGCATACTTGAATGACCCTTTACGCCTCAGGAAGCCTTCCATCAAGTTGGGCATTGAATGGATGAAGATTATGGATGTGTTTCCCGACATCACCAGAGAACTATCCTTGCCCATGCTTTTCCAGCATGGGAGTGAGGACGTGGTCATGAGAATCGAGGAGAGCGAGATCCCGAACCTATTCAACATGGAGGATAAAACCATTAAGATGTACAAGGGGTTGAGACACGAGGTTTACAACGAGCTTGAGGCTAATAGAAAGATCGTGCTCGATGATCTCGTCTCGTGGTTGAATGCACATGCTTGATAGAGCATGTACCCCTTTCTATTTCGAATTTTTTCCATAATTGCAAAAAAAACCCGCCCCTTTGGTTTGGGGCGTGGTAAGCAACATCCTGCTCAAGCGGGCAGCATTCTCGTGAAATAAAAAGTCAGGATGATCGCGAAGAACCACTTCCTTTTTTGCACCCATAGATAATCATTCATCATGGATATGACACACCATGTGAGGCGAGTCGGGATCGATGGGGATGGAATGTTCCTTGAAATTCAATTTGCTCCAGGAATGATTGATAGGGTGCGAGTAGAAGAGTTGTTCGAGGCGAACATTCATTCTGGAGGTGAATTCATTCTCCAGGTTAAACAATTTCCCGTGAAAAATAATGATACCACGGATCCATTCAATAGATGCATGACGAACGAGGATAGGACCCGGGTGAAGCATGAATTGGACATTAAATCCCACTACTACAATCCATCAAAGGAATTGAACGCGTTCTCTTACCTGATACACCAGCATGAGGTGAATCCCCCCTTGTTGGCTTGGGATGCTCCTGATGCAGATTCGCATTTGGAATGGGCCAAGAAGGTAAAACACAAATTGGATGAATTATTGCACTATTCCCGCCAGCGGGTCCCGTTAAATGCCACTATCAGTAATCACTCAGTGGTTGATGGCATTTTACTGCAAAAGGTCTATTTCAACAGTGCGCCAGGATTGAAAGCCGTCGGGGTTCTTGCCCGACCGGAAAATATCAAAAAATCCCTTCCCGCTGTAATTGCCCTCCACGGTCATAATCAAGGTAAGATCAACACGCTCTGCTTGCACCCGTCAAAATCCAATTCGTATTATGGCTTTGCACTGGCAAAGCGCGGATTCGTGACTTTCTCGCTTGACCAATGGGGATGGGGGGAGCGAACGGGGCGTTACAAGAAGGTGGAGTCCAAGCCAGAAGAAACATTCTCCCGGGGTTTGTTTCTCCTCGGCGAAACCGCCCTGGGACTCAGGGCGTGGGATGTCACTCGGTCGATAGATTTCCTGGAGTCTTTAGATGGTATCGTGAACGAACGCATCGGGATAATAGGTCATAGTGGTGGTGGTGCAGCCTCGGTATATAGTTGCGTGTTAGATGAGAGAATCGATGCAGCCGTGATTTCCGGCCATTTTTGCACAATCAAGCACGGGTTACTCGCAATTTCCCACTGTAGCTGTGCCCATGTTCCCCAGATATTCAAATGGCTGGATATTCCCGATGTACTGGCAGCAAGGGCACCAAAACCGACATTCATCATCTCCGGTGAACACGATCATCTGTTCCCAATGAATGGCGTGATGAAGGGTTACAAGAAGTTAGCGAAGGTGTATGACATGCATGGCTGTTCGGATGAGCTTGGCATGGATCTCATCCGGGGGAAAGGCCATTTCTTCAGGGGGACGATGGCATACCCGTGGTTGGAGGAAAAAATAGGCTTGCACGGGAATTGAACTACCACGTCCTAAACTAAAGGACGTGGCTTTCTGGCGGAAAACGGGTAAAATATCAAGCATTTCCTCGAGGTGGACAATAATGAGGAGAAACGGGAGAAGGAATTATCTGTATGATTTTTGTTTCCTGGCACGCGCTCCCGGCCCGCCAAATTTTTTCGGCTCGTTGTGCCTAGCATCGCCAGAGAGCAAGGTCCTGTCATAATCCTGTATTTTTGATCTAAGGCGGGAGCTACGCTTGTAATTCACAACGGCGCGCGCGATTGCCGTTCTTGCGGCATTGATCTGGCTCATTTTACCGCCACCACTCATCGTGACGTAGATATCGACTTTCTCTATGATCTCCTTCCCGATGAGATAAATGAGCTCGTTGATAAGCTCCCTGTGGATCATTTCTGGCAGGACATCGTGGGGAACCTTGTTCAAGAAAATGCGCCCGCTACCATCCTGCTTGAGTGCTGCTTTTGCTATACTTGTCTTGCGCTTCCCATTGGCAAGATATACTTTTTTTGGCATGGTTTAATCACTTTCATTCAATGAAATTTTTCCAACCGAATCGACCACTCACGGTTTCCAGTGTAATGTAGTTCCGGTTGAGGCGATCGGCACTCACGTCCTTGACCTCGTGTTCCACGAGATTCTTGAACTTCGATCTATCAATATCATTTGTATACACTTTGATTCGCCGGTAAGCCTCCTGCCCCCTGTTTTGCTTGAATGGGAGCATCCCCCTGATAACGCGCCTGAAGAACCTATCAGGCCTTCGGTAGAAAAAGGGACCCCGGGTGGGATTTGTCCTAGTTTTGATGTTCTTGCGTTGGTTATATTTCTCAAAAATGTTTTTCTTGGAACCAGATATCACGATATCCTTGGCATTGATGATGATCACCTGCTTGCCAAGTAACGCGAGCTTGGCCACCTTGCTTGCCAAGCGACCCATGATCTTGTCCTTGGCATCTATGAGTAAGAATTCCTTTACCATTATTTTCACCACGTTCTAGCACACGAGTTTCACGTTTGCTCCGCTTGGGTTTTGTTTCACTATGTCGCTTAATTCAAGGAGGGTAATTCCCGCTTCTTCTGCCTTTCGTTTTGCACCTTTGGACCATGAAAGGGCACCGATAGTGATCTTCTTGTCTATCATGCCGGTTCCGAGAAGCTTCCCGGGAATGACGATTACTTCGCCATCATTTGTAATCCTATTGATCCTACCGAGATTTGCTTCTACCCGCTTTCGACGAGCCTTTTTCAAGTAGGAGGCCACTTCCTTCCACACCTTGATTCTCGTGTTTTCGAGTTGCCGGATGATCCTCCGCACGTTGATATCTTGCGGTCCTGTTACTTTCCTTCCCATTGTGGTTCACGTTTTATTATTAAATTAATGCAGTATCTTTGTGGTTTTCACGCTCGTATTCATTCATGATCTTCCTGCTGTTCTAGTTTCTCGGATAGTTCCTTCACGAGCGTGCCGAACCGTTTAACTTTCTCCTTGAAGATTTTCAATCCTTCCAAAACCAGCCTTTCAGGTTTCATCACGCCGGGCGTTTCCAAGAAGAAGATAAACTTATTTTTCACGGGGCGCACGTCTATGGCACCCTTGGGGGTGATTTCCGAGCGCACACAAGCGCCGCACAAGGTGCATTTTTTTTCATCGGTAACGGTCAAGTTTCCTTTTTCCCACTTGAGAATCTTCGGTGGGCAGGCATTTACGATGGGGTCATTTTCGTTATCACCCTTGAACTCGAAATCATCGAGTTTCTCTTGATCGATGCGAATCTCAGGATACATCTTGTAGGTGATCTTGGAAACAGGTTGCCACTTGGCGTGATCCTTGCCCAAGCCGAGCCGGGCGTAAGCCTCGAAGATCAACTTGCTACCCTTTGCCATTTTCGTGATAAGTATTTTATCATTTACTGGCTTTATTTTGGGATCTATCGAGATGATATCGGACGTGTACACGTTCCTCTTGCCGTTTTCCGCTTGGATGCTACATTGAAATGCCACTTGGCACCGGGCACATCCTATCCCCTCGCAGGAACATCGCTCCTTGAGCACGAAACTATCGAGATCCGTGGTCAGTGGGACCAAGCCAAGTCTGTGAGCGATGATCTCATCAAATAATGGTGTGCTATTTTCAATGAAAACGACATCATCAATGGCCATGGCAGGAACCTCGGTGAGAATGATGCGCCTCATCGCGTTTGCTAGTTCCGTATCAATGCCATCGATTAGGAAAGAGATGCGTTTCTCTGATCGCGATAGTATCTCAAGTTTCATGGATGTTCACGAGTCTGTGGTTTTTTAAATGCTGGACATTTTATAATTTTGACGGTATGCACGTGCAAAGAAATTGAATAGAAGAAGTGGAGGAGAAATCCGGTAATCCCCCCACCCCGGGAACACACTCGCGGGAAAGTGGTCCGCTGCTTCAATACCACTCGTATGCACTTGTTTCCTCGAAGCAAAACCTGACAGTTTGGAAATTTTCCATGAAGATTTTCACTTTTCCAGCAACATCCTCCGGTTTTTCCTTATTCACGATGATTTTCTTGAAGAATTCAGCAATTTCTTCCATATCATTTTCCTTCATCCCGAGCCGCGTGATTTCACTTGTGCCCAGCCTGATCCCACCCGGGTTCAAGTAAGACCGCCCCTCCTTGATATCCCATGGAAGCAAATTGCGATTGACGATGATACCTGCCCGTTCAAGCGCTTTCTCTATATCAGCACCCAAACCGAATGATTTCTCGAACCCCGTTACATCGAGAACCACCTGGTGGGATTCGGTGAATCCCTTATGCTCCATCAATGCCTTGATGCCTCTCTCGTGTAGGGCGGAAGCAAGCCGCTTGGCATTCTTGATCACTTGCTCGTGGTATTGCTTACCAAATTCCATCATTTCTGCCAATGCAATGGCGAAACCGGCAACGTTATGCAGGTGATGATTGCTAAGCATCGAGGGGAAGCATGCATTTTTTAGTTTCTCGTGAAATTCATTGGAACTGCTGGCGACGACACAACCATGTTGCGGACCCGGGAAGGTCTTGTGCGTGGAAAAGGACATGACCTCCGCGCCCTCGGATAAGGGATCTTGAAAGAAACCCGACCCGATCAATCCCGCCACGTGCGCGCAGTCGTAGGCGACATGGGCCCCCACTTCTTTCGCCACATCTGCCAGTTCCTTAATGGGATGCGGGAAAAGAAATACACTTCCGCCAAACAAGAGTAGCTCGGGTTTGAATTCCCTGATCCGTTTCGCGCTCTCATCCACGTTCAAGTTCATCTCCTCCCTGTCGAACGCAAGATACTTGA
>WJJB01000057.1 GCA_014729935.1 Candidatus Bathyarchaeota archaeon
AGGCAAGATGGCAGGGCAACTCATGGGTGCTGAAATGATTGGCGAGAAGTATGACGCGGACCGTGAAACTCTAGATAAATTCAGCTTGTGGTCCCACGAGAAGGCAAACAAGTACAAGGACTTGCGCCACAAGGAAACAATTCCAATCGAAGTACCATATATCGGGGAAATCAAGGGCGAGACAAATGTTTCTGTTGAAGTGAAGCCGGGTGTGCGATCTGCCGTCAAGCGGCAGAAATGCAAGCTGATACTTGCGGATAATGATTATCCTGCATTCAATGACTGGAAGGATAAACTCGATTTGGAGGGTAATTTAGCAGATAATGTGAAGCATTTCACCTATGATATCGATGAAAGTGGTCGTACAAAGACCACAATGGAAATGATGTCCAAGATGCGAGGCGCAGTCAAGCGAAGAGGCATTTTAACAGCCGGGAACTCGTGTCCTGAGAATGATGGGGCTTCCGGGATGCTACTCGCCAGCAGGGAAGCAGCAGAGCAACTTGGGTTGAATATCAGGGGGCACATCAAGCACATAACCGTGGTGGGTAGCTGCCCAGTCTTGATGCTAACTGGTCCCCAAAAAGCAACCAAACTCATGATGAAGCGTCATGGGTACTCGCTGGACGATTTTGACATAATTGAAGTCAATGAAGCGTTTAGCACCGTGGTGGATGGATTTTGCAAGGATGTTGGCTTGGACATGTTCGATGAACGCATCAACCCATGGGGTGGTGCCATCGCGGTTGGCCATCCAACAGGTAGCACCGGATGCAGGCTTATCGGGACCCTTTTACATCAATTTGAGGAGAAGAATGCCAAGGATAAGCTTGGTTTGGCTACCTTATGCGTGGGGCTTGGCATGGGTATCGCTGGTGTAGTGCAGCTCGAGTGAATTGCATCTTCACCTGCAATCAACCACTCCCGTGGTTGTCCAAAATTTCCATTTCTTATTTTTTCGATATCAAGCATGAATTAGTTCCCTGGTAGGATATCCCTTATCTTGATGTTGCACCAGGGACACCTGTCGAACTTTTGCAGGTAATCAAAGGCACAGTCCTTGTGAAACACGTGGCCATTCCTGCATTCCACGGTTTCATCACCAAGGATGATATTCTCGTGGCATTGCATGCATGCTTTCGTCGGGTCGCTCACCTTTTCCCTTACACGTCGTGCAACTTTCAAGAACCTGAGATCTCTTTCCAATTCCTCGAGCTTGTTTACATATCCATCGACACCGATAGCGCCTTGCTCGTAAGAATCTTTCAACTTTTCGATTGCTGCTTCCTTCTGGTTGATAATCCCGATTACCTGCTCCTTACTCGTAATGGATTGAACTTGAGCGCCATGAATCTCATTCACGTGAGTTTCGTATGCTGCTGGCACTCCAGGAGTTTCGGCGGTCTCTTGCGGTAACTCGTGGCCTTCAATGGATTGCCCTCCACCAGCCATCCCGGCGCTGGCATCGGCTGCTTCGACCGCGCTCCCTTGTGTCTCTTCCGGACTCGTGGCGTAATTTGTTGGCGATGCTTGTCCAATTCCCTCAATACCGGGTATTTCTTCGGTGAATTGCTCGGTGGTGGGAACTTCCTCGGGTTCAGGCACGAAATCTGAGGGAATGAATAATCTCCCGTCTGCCGAGAACTCACCTTGAATCTCATCTTTCTCCATCAGGAAATCGAGGACTTGCATGACAAAGCTGGGTGCAACATTAAACTCGTCGGAAATCTGAGTAATGTTTATCGCATTGGAACCAATTTTCCCCTTGAGCGCAAGACTGAATTTACGAATGTGCACGGTTGCCTCCTTCTCAAGGTATGCTAGAATTTCCTCGTTGAAAATATCCTTGATGTATTGAATTTGCGGGAAATTGGTCTTGACATACAATGAGATGGACCCCCTGATGTTTACCGGGTCAAATTTGCCCGCGTGGATGAATTCCTCTATCATTATCTTATTGAATGTCTTTTCAAGCTCGCTCTTGAGCTCCTTCAACGCGTTGTTGATGGAAAGGACCTTCTTAGCTTTCACCTCGTTGGTCACCGCGATGGGAACCGTGTACCGCCTGAAATATAAAACCAACGATATGGCAGCGACCACCAACGAGTAGAAAAACGAGAACATCACGAAAGAGGAGATGAAATCCTCCAAGCTGGCTGCGTCGATTTTGAAATAAAGAACAGTCGCCAAGATTGAAGTCCCTATCAGGATGAACCATAATTGGTAGATACCTTTCAAGATCTTGTGTCTTAACGGTAGATATTTCCTGTAATTGGTATCATTGATGATATCCTCCTTTTTTTTCGATAAATCATGGATAGAGTTAATCAAATCCTTCACGACACGCAGCATGTTATCGCCTCCCGAATACCAAGTCGATAATGATCTTCCTGGTTCCCGAGTATAATAAAAGACCAATGAAAAGAATGATGATGCCAAGTACCATCAATACCAGAAGAATTCCCTGCATCTGAATAATTCACCTTCACGCTCCTATCATGAGAGCTTCCTTCTAAATCATATAGCAAATAGTATAATATAATTCTGGCTTATTTGTAGATCAAGAGTTTGATATCCAATGAACGAAGAAAAGCAAACATACATCCCCATAGAAAAGCTCGAAGAATTCAAGGAAAACAAGGATAGCATTATCATCGCGGTGCAAATCAGTTTCAAGAATGATACCGAAGAGGATATTCATGAAGGACTGATCGAGCTAACGAAAGAAACCACGTCTGGCACTTGGGTGGAAATTTCAACAGTGACTGAAGGATCCACCCAAGCGGATGGGTGGATCGTTCACGAGCATGGAAAAATCGGGTATATCGGCATTCCCGCGCACAACTGGGACCTATCCGGCGGGTTTAATAACCTACCTGCAAACATCATGGGCAATTACTTCGGACTCGGTACCCTGAAACAGGCAAGATTCTTGGACGTTTATTTTCCCCCCGAAATCGTGAAACAATTTCCCGGGCCGAGATTCGGGGTCGATGGCATCTACAAGAAAATGGGTGACATGAAAAGAATGATCACGGGTTCCATCGTGAAACCGAAGATGGGATTGAATCCAATCGAATGGGCAACCGTTGCAGAGAACGTGTTTAAGGAAGCGGACTTGGTCAAGGATGATGAGAACCTATGTAATCAAGTATTCTGCCCCTGGCGGGAACGGTTCACGGAAACGATGACCCGCCAGCAAGCAATCATCGAGGAGACCGGGGAACCAAAAATGTACGCCCACAATATCACGACCATTGATATCCTGCAACGAGCAAGGGATGTCAAGGCTTTAGCGGAAGAGCTGGGAACCCATCATTACTCCATGATGGTGGACGGTATCATTTCGGGCGTGAATTCCGTACACCGGCTCAGGATGCAAGATGATTTGCCCTTTCCGATATATATCCACCGTGCCATGCATGCTGCAATGACCCGATCAAGAGATTTTGGGATCAATTTCCTCGTATTCGCGAAATTATTCAGGATGGCAGGTGCGGATTACCTGCATACGGGCACGTATGGTTCCGGGAAGATGGGAGAAGCAGAATCGCTTCATCCCACACTCGAGGAAGATGATCCAGAAATCATCCCGCTTGAATTGCTCGATGACACTGCATACCTCAACCGGGCAATCACGAAATCCTGGGGTGACCTGAAATCCACCCTGCCCATGGCTTCAGGTGGTTTGTTCCCCGGCGCACTCCCGCGCATACGCCGGTTCAACGGTGCCATCGGCAATGCCTTCCAGATCGGGTGCAATGCCGGAGGAGGTATTCACGGGCACCCCAGGGGAACCCGCGTGGGTGCAAAGGCTTTCAAGGACGTGGCGGTGGCAGTTGAGACAAACGAATACCAATCCCTTGAGGAAGAAACAACCAGGCGCGCGTATCTCGACGATTTCGCTAGCATGGATGGAAACGAGCACGTGAAGCAAGCATTCGATAAGGTAGAATGGGGATTGCTCGTGTGATATCTAAAAGAAACCTGGAAAGGAGACTAATGGAAGAAGAGGAGAAATTGCTAGAGTACCTCCAGCTCTATGAACGAGTAGAGGACTTGTACCTCATCAATGCTTATTACCTGATGAGAAACCTGCAAAATGAGGATTGGAAGGTTGATTGGAAGACCCTCATGCTTCCCTTTGTCCTGTTGGAGAAAAGTAGCATCGCTGATCTTCTCAAGCGATGGCCCTTCCTGCGCCATTACAAAGATGTCTCTCCCCGGCTTCCACCCCTGCAGCAGTTCGACATCATCCACGAGGAACCGGGACCAAAGAACTCTAAGATCTTGTACACTACCAAGAAAGGACGCTTCGTAGCCGCTTTCCTCTTCTACCTGTTGACATATGAGAACAAAGATTTTTTCCAATTCAATTTCTTGGAGAAAAATCTCTTCGACTTGCCTGGTTTTAACGCCCCCGAAGATTTTTTCGAAAGCTTGAAGATCTTGAAATCGCAAGTGCCCGCGCTGGCGGAATATATCCCATTGATTCAAGAGAAAATCGTTGAACTTAACTGGAAAATAGATTACAAGGTATTACTCATACCGTTGTATCTTCTCGATACAAAGGGACAATCCTACACGGATCTCATCCAGAATTACCCCCAATTCGGATATTATAGGGAATTAAAGCAACGCGTGCAGCCATTGATATCCTTGGGCATTATCAGCGAGCAACGAGCGGGTAGGCGAGGATCATTGCTTCAGATGACCAAGAAAGGAAGGTACTTCTTGACGTTTTTCGGGTACATGTTGAATTTCCCCAATAAACCCTCCTGAACACATCCGTGCCATTCATGCCCTTTTCCTATCTTTTTGGTTCCCCCCGGGCACGTTCTCTCCCTATTCCGGTGATGCCAGCGACTTCATCTTACGATTTTGTTTTGACAATTTTTTCCAGACTGGTTTGTTCATGCACCGGCGTCCATACGAAAGTTACTCTCCTTTTCGTTAATATCAAAATCATCAATATTTTCGAACTATTCGTTGTTTGGGTTATTTTCCATAACGAAAAAATATTTATAGCTAAATAACGCTAAGATGATTGTAAGAGCGCGTGAATCCCGAGCCATCCATCAACCAAAAATCCGAGGTGATAGCTAAGATGTTCCAATACTACGAATGCTCCGTGTGTGGATCTACCAAAAAACCGAAAAAGACCAAGATTGTAAAGAACATGGAATACCAGTACCAGTGCCCCTCCTGCAAGCACATTGGCCCGTTTGAGGAATTCCTCCCTCAGGACACCATGCGGTACCTGTTTTGCTGATAGCGTCACCCCGTGCTGGCACGTGTCGCCCATCACGCGCCGGCGCGGGTATTATTCTTTGCTTTTAGGCACGAGCATGATTTTCGATCACTTTTCCAAGTCTGACTGGATCATCCATGCGGGTACCTGGACATGCAAGGTTTTATGGGGCGCAACATTCCTCCCAATGCGCCATGATGGAGATTACCCCGCTACTCGTGTTTCTTGGACTTTCACTAGGCTTCTTGGTCGGAGTGTTCGCCGCCCTATCAGGAACTGGGGGCGGGTCTTTGAATGTTCCAATTTTTGATGCTGTACTTGGCATCCCGTTTGATGTTGCACAGGGAACCTCTTCTTTCGTGATTTTCATCAATTCATGGTCCACGAATCTCGCCTACTACAAGCAAAAGCGGGTAGATTACAGGTCAGGGGCAATATTGCTAGCGTTCTCGGCACCCATGGCCATTGTCGGTGCGCTGGTCTCGTGGTGGATTGCAAGCTTTGAACAAGAAGGCGTGGAAGTGGGCAAGACTTCCTTGAAAATAGTATTCTACATTTTCATCATTTTCGTCGGGCTACGCATGCTTTTTAAGAAAAAAGCAGACGAGAGCAAGCAGCAGGAATTACTCGCTTCCTGTGAATCAAGCAAGTATATCATCCCGAGAAAGGTAACAGATTGCGACGGCACCTGTTTCGAGCATGCCTTGAACCTCAAGAAGATCATTCCCATGACGATCTTGGCTGGATTTCTTAGCGGTTTCTTCGGTATAGGTGGGGGACTGGTTCAAGTGCCAATGTTCAACCAGATGTGTGGCATGTCGATCCACCTTGCAGTTGCAACGAGCGGATTCATGATCTTGTTTAACAGTTTCACGAGCACGATCACCAGAATTTCAGTGGGAAACGTGGATCTCTTGGTTGGCATCCTGTTTTCCGCGAGTTCCGTGATCGGTGCGCAATTGGGTGCAAGGATCGCCAAGGGAACATCTCGACCTGGACTCAAGAAGATCATTGCCATCATCCTCATCGCGCTCTCGGTGTACAAGATCTTTTCCACGATTATCAACTCTTAGAGGCGCGAGAGCATGTATACCTACGGCCCCTTCTCCTCCCGTCGTCTTGGATTGAGCCTGGGCATAAATCTCCTGGGTCAATCCAAGATTTGCACCATGGATTGTGTTTATTGCGAGATAGGGAGAACTGCCCGGGAAAATCTCGTGGATATCAATTACAGGTACGATCCAGGCGTGGATATGGAAAAATTCAAGGAAGAAATTGAACGTCCTTTGCGACATTTACCGGAAATCGATTCTGCAACAATCGGGTACATGGGAGAGACCACGCTCGCCAGCCATCTCGAACCATGCTTGACCATTATTAGAACCGTGAAGAATTCCATCAACCGGCAAGATGGAGGACCGCGCATCACCATTTTCACGAATGCAACGACCTTGGAAGATCGATGCATCAGGGAGGCACTTTGCCAATGTGACCTCGTGATTGTAAAGCTTGATTGTGCGACGGGTCCTCTTTTCTCCAAGATAAACCGGCCGCATCAATCAGTTCCCCCCGTGAATGAAATCATTGAAAACATACAACAATTGCGAAATGAAATGGAGTGTGGATGCAGGTTGGCATTGCAAACCTTGATCTTGAGTTCCAGGGACTCGTCAATACCAAAAAATACCCAGCTAAATCACTTGAACGAATTAGTGATGGCATATAATAATATCAAGCCAGATTTCGTCCAATTATATACTATCGCTAGGGAACCAGCAGAAAAGTCCGTAATAGCGGTCCAACGAGATGAACGGAAGCGGATAGGTGAATTTCTACAAATCCGGGATGATGATTCGATCGAAATTAAAGTGTACTAGCATGAATTCCTCGCAAAGAATTCGATCGAAGTCACGGCTTTGGAACATATGGAATTTTGCATTCATGGTATCGAGCACGTTGCCGTGCCCGGGAATGCCTGTTGACTTGTCACTACCTTCAAAAGATCTAGAATCCTTTACTACAGGTCAAGCGGAATACCTGTGTTGTGTCGAACTGAAACACCGCTCAAGGCGTCCACATCATGGAATGGGATTTGAAAAAAATTGGCATGACCCTAGTCATAGGATTTTTCATGGTTTCCCTGATAGTGACCTATATTACACCTTTCAAGGTGTTCGTCGCCAGCACGAGTCCCGACAGGTTACCGTTTAAACTCTCCACCGTCCACTCCCTTTCAGTTACTTCATTAGAGAAAGATCACGTGGTCATCTCCTATATTGAGGACGATGCCATATATTACAAGGAAAGTGACATGCGGGGGTACAGGTGGAGGCAATCTCATGAATTGCTGGATAACTTGGAAGATCCGGGAAATCTCACGGTGAATTCGATATCGACGGGAAGCGGTTTGATCTTGGCTCTCGCGTGGGACGAGCTGGAGGTTGCGTCAAACGAATCAACAAGAAAGGCATTTTTCGCCTTGATCGATCCAAATTCCAAGGAAGTGCTTTATGGACCATCAAGGTGCTCGGAAGCAGGAAATGAAACGGTTGAATTCAATCCAAGTCTCACTGGAACCAATGATGCTGGTTTTTGCATGACCTGGGTGACCAATGGCACGGGGAATCAATCAATCGGTTATCGGTTCGGTGATGCGATCGATGCCATGGATCTAGAATCAACATTGAATGTTTCCACGGGAAAGGTAGATTATCCTTCAATTCTCATCACGAATGATGATGCATACAAGCTCATTTACAAGGAAATGGATGATGCGAGGGATCGCGTGATGATGGTCGACCTGCATCGAAATGGCACTGTATCCTCTTCCCAGGCCGTGCTGGATCCAGTACCACACAATAAGACCATAGAATTCCTGGATGCATCACTGGATTCGCGCAATGATCTCATCCTTTCCCTGCAATTTTCCAACACGATGAATTCGACCAGTGAAAATGAATCAATCATTTACTGGATGAGCAGTGCCGAGAATTATAGTGAAGAGGGGTCATTATTCATTGCAAATCACACCGATCTGCATGACCTGCAACACGTGATCTTTGCAAACGATCAAGTGCTTACACTTTGGTTAGAGCCTGCAGGAAGCTTGAATGAACCCTTCTTCATCATCACTGATTTTGACATGACGAACAAGAACTCCATCATCCATAACGTGTTGATCGCTTACATTTTTTTCTCTTGCGGAATATTCACCATGTTCGTCAGTAAGAAGGTATGCAAGAAGCGGGATGGACAATATTCCCGGTTGAATAATCTCATAGTTTCGATCCTGTTTTGGGTTCTCGCTTTCATTTTTCTCCTCCCTTATTCAGGATTCTACGGGGAGAAATTGGGGCAATCTTATGCCGATGGATACGTCCTACCTGCACCCATCAATCTTTCAATTCTTATTGTCATTGGGTTTGTTTTCTTGTTTTTCCTGATGAGCACCCCCTTGATCGATAAATTTTGGCATAGCAAGCAACGGG
Organism: Candidatus Bathyarchaeota archaeon; assembly: GCA_014729935.1. Classification (GTDB taxonomy): domain Archaea; phylum Asgardarchaeota; class Lokiarchaeia; order Sigyniarchaeales; family Sigyniarchaeaceae; genus WJJB01. Next base: position 8,740 of record WJJB01000057.1, read on the forward strand.
AAAAAGATCAGGACCTGATCGTCAAGCAGGAGGGGAATTCACATTCGCTCAAGCAGGAACTGCTCAGGAAGGTCCCTCACATGATATCCTCCATTTTCATCGCTGGATTCGTGCCACTGGGAACCTGGGCAATGCAGGTAACCGCACTTCAAAAATACGATCGATACAATTTCATAAACGAGGGTGCCATCATTTTCGATTACGTGTTGCAACTGAACGATATCGAGATAGGAAGTTATGCGGTGAAACTTTGTCTTGCTTCGGGTATCATCTTCCTGTGGTTACTTGACCTGCACATCTTGCTCATACCCAGCCGGTATTTCGTGTTCAAGGATTTCTTGAGGTATACCCTCAGGGAAAAGGAAAAAAACGCGATCGCCGATTTCGTGACCATGTTCTTTTCCATGTTGCTCATGGTCGTAATTTTAACGTTCAACCCGCAATACAAGTTGATTGGATCCTTTTGCGTGTTCGCGGGCTTCAGCACTCTTTGTTTTGGCGATACAGTGGGTGCGATCGTGGGTAAAAAATATGGAAGACGAGAGATCGGTTGGGGCAATAACAAGACATGGGAAGGAGCACTCTCGGGTACCATCACGTCGATCCTCTTATCTCTCGTGTTCATTTCTTGGCCTTTCGCGCTGATCGTTGGAGTGTGCTATCTCTTCGTCGATCTCATTACTCCCAAGGTGCCGATATCGGATAATGTCCTCATTCCCATCGTCATTTCGCTTGTGCTCCTGCCATTTCTCCCATGGATAACGTCGCCATTGTTACCCTTCTTCACGTAATGCGTATCCAATATTCCATGGATCATACACTGGGCATGCCATGACGGTCCTTCCATAGTACCGTCAATAAAGAGGGGAGGGAACAAGATACTGCTCGATGCACATGGATTACAATCCAAGACAACCCAACTCAACCGTGCCAGACTGGGAAAACATTCGATTCATCACATCTGACTTGAAGGATGCATTGGATAATTACAGCGACGAATCTGAACCTATACCCATCATGAAGGTTCGTCTCGCGCGGGTGATCGCGCAAATGCGTGACGAGAAGGGCATGGAAGACAGGCGCTTGAAAGATCAAGAGTCGAACCCGTTCGCGGGAATTCAAGAAATGACCGAGAAGATACGCCAGAAATTACTGAAGTCAATAGGATACAAGTGAATTGGCACCAACACCTGAAAAACGCGGTGTTTTGGCGGAAGACGGGTAAACATTATATCCCACACTTCATGTTTTTTTTTAAAAAAACAGTGGCATGATACCCGGCATGAACCTCGCTGATTTCTCAAGAGATAACAAATCCGTTGCAATTGCATCACGCCTTGACTCTGGAAGGGCAATTAATATCACCCGAGATATCGTGAACTTCCTCACGGATCAAGGGATCAAGGTGTATCCTGAGGCAAGAATTGCCAACTTAATCGGGTTCCTCGGCAAGCCTCTTGATGAATTAGATTACGATCAAACTCCTGCAATCATTTCCGTGGGAGGGGATGGCACCATTCTCCGGGTAGCTCAAAACCTCTCTTTCAAGAATCCACCTTCGATTCTTGGGGTGAACGTTGGCGCAGTGGGTTTTCTTGCGGAATTTGACATCACCACGCAAGAGGAGATCTTCTCGCAACTTATGAATACAGAGTTGATTGAAGAGAGATGTATGCGTCTTTCGACCACCATCGACGCCAGCACCCGTTTTCCCCTCGCGCTAAACGAGGTGCTCATTATCACCTCTCGACCCTCGAAGGCATTAAGTATCGTGATCAAGGTTGATGGGCAGGAATTTTCCAGTGG
>WJJB01000058.1 GCA_014729935.1 Candidatus Bathyarchaeota archaeon
ACGATAGATCATACCGGGTGAGCGAGGAGACGAGATCATCGGGCACGTTTCCCGTGGACGCCAAGTTAAGGAAAAACGCGAGCTGCTGCGCGCGTGCGTACATCTTTGGCGCGTTAATCTCGCCAACTATTTCATCAGGCTCGGTGAATGGTGCAAAGTTCGAGAAAATAACCCCATCCGCTTCCCGTGACTCGATACCCCGGATTTTCCTTGCAAGACTCAACGCGAACGTTGTTTTCCCCATGCCTTCATTTCCCCATAGCACGGGAATTGGACACTGGTTCTTGAAGCGCTCATCCAAGGTTTTAAGCTGGGTGTAATTTTTATGAATCATGGAAGCATATTCGAATATGGAGGCAATAGCAAGCGCCACGGAATTGCGAGGCAGGATCATTCCCTCGAATTCCACGAGATCCTCTTGCACCTTGGAGACGTTATTCTCCATGAATTTTTTAAGTGCCTTCACTGGATCCTTGAATGCATCTTCCAAGATAGGAGACACGGGTAAAGCATTCACCAAGTAATCCATTGTTGGTTTTTGTGAAACTTTTTGGATAGTTTTCTGCACCCGTGATTCCTCTTCAAGCAGGTTGATGAAAGATTGGACTGGATCGCTTGGATCATCCATGCTATTGTTGCCTTTCATGCCATTCACCTTCCACCTGACGTCTTGGTGGATCTATTACATATACAAGAAACGGCTTCCTATTTATATTAATGACACGCCTTGATGATCAAACATGAGCTTCTCGTTTTCATCCACCGATCTTGCCCGCCTGTTTTCATCTCCCGACATCAAGCAATCAACGGTTGAAATCATCATCGATAGGTTGTTGCGCTATTCATTCGACGGTAAATATCCAACAACCGACGGATTGGAAGAAGCCTTGGAAAATCTCGGAATATCCTTCGATCCCCTCGCAATCTTGGAAGAATTCAAGATCGTGGAGGTCAGGTCGGGTAAAATCATCTTGCATCCCATCGTATCGGAAGAATTGAACCTGTGGCGCCATTTGTTGGAAATACTGCGAAACAGGTTCGGTGTCTTGGTTTCGAGGCGAATCTTCAATCTTGGCAGGTACCTGCAATATATAGATAACCTTCCAGGACAAGTGCAGTTCTTGGAACTAAACATGAACATCGAGCAGGAGATCTTGCTGGATGCCATCAAGTCCTTGTTCACGATACGAATAGACGAACAAGATCATTTCATGAGTTTCCAAGAAGCCTTACGCTTTTACAAGAAAAAGGAAAACTTGAACAGCAAGGCAAGGAATGCTTTGCGCGCGTTGAGCGAGAACATGCACTTGATCACCAAGAATGACGTCAAGATCTTGAAAAAAACGATGCATGCCATGGACGAGGTTGCAGCCCAGGTAGACATGGTTCGACGGGAATTCACCCGTTTCTCTGTAGATGCCCTGCTTTCGGGAATGGTCAAGCTCGAAGATATCATGGAGTTCAAGCACACGGACGAGCTAGTTACCCTCAGTTTGCTCATGAAGATGAGCGCAACAGATGGATTCAAGGCCCTCGAGGTGGATGAAAAGGACCCCATCTCACGACTCATCAAGCAGTTCTTGCAACGGGATATGCCGATGGATAGAAAGCGATCAATCATAAACATGATCGCATCCTTCTTCAGGGAGTTTTTCATCAGGGAGGGATTTACCAAGGACCTGCATGCCTTGATCCAATCTTTTTTTCACAAGGAATTTGATTTAAAAAAGACCCTGTTCAAGACCATGAAGAAAATGGAGATCTGGACCCCCGTCTACCGTCAAAAAATCAAGGCGTCATCCAGGAACATGATCTTGGTTAATGACCTATCCGGTTCCATGATCGCATCGTACATCGGGCAGGTGGAATTATACCTGGGATTAGTGGATGCCATAACACAAGAAATGGATTCAGAGATAATCTTCATCTCCTTTTCAAATGACACGTTGGCACTAAATTATACCAAGATGAAAGAAATCCGTGGTAGGGATGAGTTTCTCGAGGTATTAACTCGGAACACCATGGGAATGACGGATATAAACATGGCTATCGAAACCATCCTCACGGGAATACCAACGAGGGGGGATTCATTCACCCCGCCAGATCCGGGAGAAACCATCGTGTTTTTCGTGTCTGATCTCCAGGAAACCATTGGTGGGCGATTGGACATGGAGAAGGCAAGAGAGATGATACATTCCTGCAGGAAATTCTTCCTTTCCGTCCCACGCGACACGTATAACAGGGAGAACTACCAGTTATTTTTGGAATTGGGAGCAGTTCCCATATTCTACGACAGGACGAGCGAAATCCCCTTGGAGATCATGAAACTCATGAAACAAGAAATGAGTGGCTCCCCATGAGTTCAGGATTGAAAGACCTGGGAAAGCATGAGAAAGGCATTTACCTCTTGATAATGCAAAATCAAGGAGGCGACCGGTCCATCGTGGTAGGTGGCATTGGAACCTTCATGATTCCCTCGCAACGAAGGTATCTCTATATTGGTTCTGCAATGGGGGGATTATACCATCGATTGAAACGCCACTTATCCAACACCAAGAAAATGCATTGGCACGTCGATTACCTGTTAGAGCACCTTTCCGTCCTTGCTTTTTGTTATGCCATCACGACATGCCGGTTGGAATGCGATCTTTCAGGTGAATTCCATGCACATCCTGTGGAAAAATTCGACCCGTTACATGGTGTTGGCAACTCGGATTGCAAGAGATGTCCAGCACACGCGTATGCCGTCCCCTCACGTCTTTCCATGGAAAGGCTCCAAGCAATCGTTTCATCATCCTTTCGAAACTTGGAACTAAAGCCTCGCTTCCTTCATATCCACCGGTAATAATTGTACCAAGGATTCGGAAAGAAAGGATTTTAATAAATGACATGCTGTTTTACCCGTTACTTACGATGATTTCACGATTGGAAAAGGATAGCATTGGAATGGCAGCCCGGGTAAAAAATTACTTCAAGACGCACAAGATAACCCTTGCAAGGCGCGTGGTGCAAATCCTTGTCCTTCTAGGAATAACAGCACCTTTCTGGACATATTTCTTTGGTTCGAGTGCAGGTGTTATTGAACCAATGTTCAGGTACCTGCCATTCATCAGTGCACCGCAATCTGAGATGTCTAATAGTGGTGGATTCCTTGAATTAATCTTGGGTTCGGTCGTAGGTCGCGTTTTCCCCTTTTTACTCATTGGCTTGCTCTTCATGATCACGCTCGTGTTTGGAAGGGCTAGTTGCGGGTGGCTCTGCCCTGCGGGATTGTTTCAAGATATCACGGGTTGGGCAGGGGAAGTGGGTAACGTGCGAAGGGACATGGGAAAAAATGGCCACGAGTTCCTGCGTAAAGTAAAAAATTGGATCTTGATCATACTTGTCATCATCCTCCTGCCCGCATTATTTGCCTTGTCCGATGATTTTTACACGGATTACACTCAAACGGTACTCGGTGATTTTGGGAAGAACCCTCTAGGCTTCTGGTCTCTGGACCAGTTCTTGTCGGTATTCATCCCTGATTTCCTGGTAGCCACCGCCGATGGAGGACTGGATGAATTCTTCAGCGGGGTACGTATCGCGCAGTTATTGTTTTATTTCGTTATCATCATTCTCACGTTTTATTTCCCCAGGTTTTATTGCAGGTACTTTTGCCCGTATGCGGCTGTGTCCAAGCCCATATCGCATTATTCCATTCTCACCTTGTCACGCAATCCTGCAAAATGCGTTGGCCGCAAGGAATGCGGGATGTGCGAATCCGTTTGCCCCATGCAAATACGCATCTTGGATGAGAACTTTGCAAAGATAAGTGGAGAGGGTGAATGCATATTATGTGGAAGATGCAAGGAAACCTGTCCTTACGATGCCATTGAAGTTTCAGCATTTTCCAGGCGAGTCTGATTGTCTTGGTCTCATGCAAGTATCTTTGCAAGGATGAGTTCAAGCAACTCACGCTTTTCGGGATTTCTGGATAATTCCTTGTTCTTATTGCAAAGGTATGACGAAGCTTCTTGAACCCGGTCTTCCAATGAGCTATTGGGACCAAGGGAATGATCTATTTGCCTGAAAAAGAAGTAAAGTGGCTTGATAATATCATCATTAAACCATTCGTGAAGGAGCTGGGTTGTTTCACGGCTACTCTTATCATACAACACAAAATTGTTTAATAGATAACTCGATACCTTTTCTTGAATGATTTTTTTAATGTTGGGTATTATCGTGAGATTATTCTTGAATTTCAATGCCAGCGTGGACATCCACAATCCATCTTGGAGCGGAAGTTCCCGGAATAATACGATTTCAACGACTCGGGTTGCCACGTTGATTTCCGAGAACCGGCTTTTGGGATCATCAAATTTCCTGGATGCCTCCCGCAATGTTGGTTGGAGGAATGTCTTATCCAAGGCAAAAATCAAGAAATCACACAAGAAATTGATAGTAGCCCGGAAGCTCACCTCTCTCTGGAGATTTGAGCTCTCCTTGAGCTTGGTGATTGAATGCATGAGTTGCTCGTGAGATGTTTTCAAGAAACTTGTAAAGAACCTGAATACCAAGTTACCTGCTGTTCTCCCGAAAATCGCCTTGATAAGCAAGAGATGTCCTGGATCATTGAAGATCATGAATTGCTTAACAAGGAATTCAGGTATTCTATCTTTCACGTGAATATTGCTTGATTTTTTTGCATGATTCCCTTGGGTGGTATCCCTGGAGAGTATGGTAAGATATTCAGATACCTTGTGTCCCATGAAAATCTTCTCGGAGAGCACGTGATCATCCAGGTCCACCAAGTAATATTGCAGGATGATCATGAGTACTTGTCCCACCTTCTCTTGCAATCCCGTGTAGTTAGATTGAAAGGTAGCGTGTATGATTGCTAGCTCCGTGATTGCATCAATAATGTAACTCGCCATTAAAGTTTCCTTCTCGGATAACTCGTTTTTCTTGGCGTACATTTTAAGTATATCCTGCACCGAGTAGATTGAAATATCGTACCGGGTGATCAAGAATGCAATGAGATCAAATAAGTGATATATCTTTCCCGTCATCAAGCACAATTTCCTGAAATGCTTGATGGTAGCGATCACCTCATCTTGATACTTGTAATAGTAATCCCTGGCAAATGCAGACATTGCAGCATTTTTTGCAAGCAACTTTTGTCTATTCCTATCACTTACCGTGAGATTCAGTGTGTCCTCAACAAAGGAGAGCAAATTGCAATCGAAATACCTTTCTTGGAGATCCTTCACGCGATAATCATTAAACGAGATGATGAATTCAACTGCGGCGTTATTGAAGGTAAAGGTGAAAAGATTCAATATCTGCAGGAATCTCCACGTCGTTTTCAATTCGGTTCGCATGACCTTGTTTAGCGCATCGATAATTCCCTTGAATACCAAGCGAATAAATTCCCGCTCGTCGAGCGGTTCTGCCAATTCGGTTATATCAATAATGCGCTCTAGGTCCTGAATTAACTCTATGGATAAGATCAAGTGTGCCTTGATCATCGCCTCCCGCTCGTAGACGATGCGCGTGCTGTCAATATAAATCGCCCCCGGTGGAAGGTTGAATATTATGTTCAGCCAGGTGAGAAGATCCTTGGTTATACCCGTCTTGATGGTGATATTAAATGTTCTTTCATCGCCATTACCACTTTCTTGTGGGACATGGCGGGAGATAACGGCTAAATGTTCTTTCAATCTTTTAACGCACCGTGGATACCTAGCCCACTTTCGCTCTGCCTCCACCAAGAAGAAATCTTCCAATTTCTCCATCCACGTGTGCGGATGCTCTCGCTTGAACGTTACAAGGCGACGGACGAGTCCTAAAAAAACATCTAAAGCCATAGTTTTCAGGTCATTGTTAGGTATTTTCTCATTTCCAAATCATTATATTAAAATGGGCTATTATCCATGTATTAGGACGTGAAGATGCGGGATATAGCAAGAACGGGTGAATTTCCACGAATTGGAGCGAGGACAAAAAACAACCATCACCATTCTTAACCTTCTCATTCAGGAATTGAGCAATACTTGAATTAAACGCGTTTTGCCATTAATATATAACTACTGGGGTACTACTTAGCACATCCATGAAGGATGATCTACGGGACTCCATGAAGACAACCTTGGTTGAAGCATTGCGTTTATGTGCAACCCATGCAAGGAATGATGTTTTGGTTGCAATCAAGAGCGCCATAGAAACTGAAACCTCAACAATCGCAAGAGATCAGCTCTCCTGCATCCTGAACAATATGAGAATGGGGATACGGAATTCCCTACCATATTGCCAAGACACTGGTTCCATCCATTTCTTCCTGAGATTGGGTGATGGATTTCCAATTAGATCTGGACTTCCTGAACTATTGCGGGAAGTAATCCAGGATGCAACCGCATTAATACCGTTACGCCCGAACACGGTAGATCCGGTCTCTGAAATGAATTTAAGTGCTAATTTGGGCAACTGCATCCCGGATATTGATATTATCCTCGTTCCGGGAGATAAATTGCAAGTAGATGTGATGCTAAAAGGTGGTGGATCCGAAAACATGTCTCAATTGATCATGCTCCCCCCCTTGAAGGCGCTAGAATCGTTGCCCTCGCTGATTGCAAGAATCGTGGTTGACGCGGGAGGCAAGCCCTGTCCCCCCATTATCCTCGGTATTGGCATCGGTGGTTCTGCTAGTTCTTGCATGAAAATGGCAAAGAAATCCATACTACGACCACTAGGGCGGTCCAATTCACGACCGGAACTTGCTGAGCTTGAATCTAAAATCCATTCAAGAGTGAATGGATTGGGAATCGGTACAATGGGATTGGGGGGGGATGTCACGGCATTAGCTGTCCACCTCGAGTCCTGCCCTCGCCATCCCGCATCTTTCCCCGTTGGCGTGATCTTCCAATGCTATGCCCACCGGCATGCGAGGATCACCATATCACCGAATGGTTCTTGCAAGATTAGAGATGATTTTAGCAATGCATTCTGAATCCCTTGAATTACGCACACCACTCGATTCGAGTGATATTAAGAAGTTACACGCTGGTAACGTGGTGTATCTCACCGGCACGATACTGACTGCAAGGGATGCTGCGCATGCAAGGCTTGTTGAAGCTGATCCGAGCGATCTTCCGCACTCGCTGGTGGAGGCGCTCTCGCATGGCGTGATATACCATTGTGGCCCTGTCGTTCGCACGCGTGATGACGGTTCTCACGAGATCATTGCAGCGGGACCAACCACCAGCGCTAGGATGAATGCAGTGCAGCAGGAAGTCATGGAAAAATTTGACATTGTCGCTATCGTGGGTAAGGGAGGGATGCACGGGGTGGATTTCCCTAGCGTGAATGGTGCATACCTTGCATTTATTGGAGGTGCAGCATTACTTGCAAGCAACGCAATTACAGGCGTGATTGGTGTTGAATGGTTGGATGATTTAGGAGCTCCCGAAGCTGCTTGGATACTCGCGATAGATCGATTCGGTCCACTTGTCGTTGCCCAGGATTGTCACGGCATGGATCTCTATCGGGATGTGGTTTCTCGAGCAAAGATGCAACTGGATAAAAGTTCCCCATAAAAACACCAACAAATTTATACTAAAGAGACCGAAACTATAGTAATCAAGCAAGGGGATCAACTGCGACCAGCGTAAAGGGAAGCATTTACCATGCCATTTGATGTTATTAAGGAATTAGAACGCATTGGATGGAACAAGAATGATGCAAAGGTGTACGTTGCCTTAGTGGAACTTGGGGAGGCTAATCCCCAGGAAATTGCAAGGCATAGTGAAACGGATAGAACTCGCGTGTATGATGCCTTGAAGCGCTTGATGAAAAAGGGATATTGCGCCAAACAAATACAGGTCGGGAAACGGGGTGGAACCTATCGCGCTGAGAAAGTGGAACGGGTTTTCCAAATAGAAATCGAGGAAATCGAGATCACGTTGGAAAGTTCCAAGATGATACTCGATGAGCTAAAGGAACTTGAAAAGGAAAGCGAACGAACTGAATTTCTAGATGATATCCGCGGGAAGAACAGGATCCGTGATAAGATGGAAATATTCATCAAGGAGGCAAAGG
>WJJB01000059.1 GCA_014729935.1 Candidatus Bathyarchaeota archaeon
ATCCAATCCTCCTCCTATCCTAGCCAGATATTTCTGGCAGGAACACGGAAAGAAATCCCAGGTTTGGCGAGAAAACAAGGAAAAGTGCTATCAACAAGCAGCAAGCGACAAGGAATGCAATGGTTAGATTTTCATTGGTGAGATCCTGTCGCGGTTCCTGCCTGATGGCAATTGGTAATTCCTTTCCACCGAATACCCAAGTGATGATGATGGTGCTCCACCCGATGTTGAAGAAGATGATAATCGTAAATAACCAGAAGAGTAAAACACCCGGGAACTGGTAACCATTCAATTCAAGAACAGAATAAAGACCATCCAGCGTGAAAACGCTAAGGATGCTCGCTCCCATCGTTCCCGTGATAAAACCTGCAAGCGTAACAGGTTGGGAGAATTTCACGCCCCCCATATTCTCGATAATATCGTCATTGTGGAATAGCTTCTTGAGGTTTTTCGACGATGCAATCAGGCATGATTTTGCTAGCAAGGTAATGCTAGTCTGGAGGATAAACATGTTTCCCGTGAGTTGCATCGAGCCAGGGGTGGATGCAATACCCCCAAGGCCAATGATAGTAAATTGCATGCCGAAATCCATGATGATGGAAAGCATGATAATGGTCGAAAGCCGCTTCTCCGTGGTTTTTACCAAGAATTGCGAGATTAGCACCAGCGCAGTGATGATATTTGCCACTCCAAGCAAATACATGACATGATGGAACCCACTCTCGAATAATCCCAAGACATTGAAGTATTCCAACATGCGCCATGAAATAATCGACATGATTAGCATGAAGAAAAATTTCACCGAAAGGTGGGAACCGCCCAAGAGATTCTTGTAGATGATGATGCTTATCGGGAATGAGCTTGCCATGAAAAGCAGTCCAATGAAGAAAAACCATTGAATAAATAGAGGAACGTCTAAGGGAGAAGAGGAAATCCCGGAGAATGTAACGGGTAACCCGAGTTCAAGAAGTGAAAGGCATCCGAGCATGTACATGACAAACCCGATTCCGAATGTGGATATCAGCAGGTTGAGCGCCCGCTTGTTGTTCGTTGGATAAATGAAATTAAGGAGCGAGAGCAACACGAGTGCCATTAACAGGAAGCTTCCAGCCAAGAATAGGTTGTCCATGAATAGGAATCCTATCAATCCTGCAATTATCAACAAGCTTGAAACGTGGTGAAAGCGTTCAATATTCATGTCCTCGAAATCATCATTGCTATTTACCGAGATTAACACTGCTTGCACCAAGCATACCACGATCATCAAGTAATTGCTGGTATCCGTGAGGTAATTACCATTATCGGGAGGTGCGCCCCAAATTCCCATGATGATAATGAGTAAAATGATGCAACAGAGTAACGCGAGTAAGAAATACTTGGTTCGTGGTTTTCGGAAGTCCAAGGAGAGACAGCCCATTGCTCCTATAAAGAGAAGTAGAATGGGAAACAAGTCGATTAATGGTTTAAGCATTACTATTTCACCGTTTCCGTGGGTAATGCACGTTCATCAGGACTACTTTCCTGTTCCATCCTTATATTGAACGGTGGAATGTATTCTTCTGACATGATGCCCAATTCATTTACTTGGTCGATGCAGGTCGTGTAGATACCAAGATAAAATACCAAGTATACGATTTCAGCCACGAATAACAATATCAAGAGCACCTGCAATACTGCATTAGTGGTGATCAGCATTCCAATGACCGTAAAAAAGATGGTGACCAATCCCGTGAAATGTGATCTAAAATTCCTCGGTAGGAAAATGAATATCAGGGCAAGAATTGCCACGATGGCTCCCAGGATGGCCAAGTCTTGCACAATATATGCATCGATTTGTCTGGAAAACACGCCGATGGAAAAATAGTACAATGCCACCACGAACAAGATCGCAGCTACTCCTCGTCGCAGGTCATCCGGGCGTTCCATGATCAATCATCTTTTTTGAAGCGTGCCTTTCTATATCCCTATAACCGCGTGGTAGTATTTGAGTGTGTCGCGATTCATGGGATCTCGCTTGGTTCTCCTGTACCTAGGAAGTGGTTTGATGGCGATCCTTGGAAAAAGACGAGTTTTTGTCCCTGAATCACGAGATCATCCCTTGTATATCCGCATCCCGTCCTGCTTGTTAACCCATCTATCAATATTATTCCTTTTCCTGCTAGGATATACATGTTTCTGCCCCCAAATTGCAGCAATGTGGTGCATAACTTCCATGGTCTTCTCCCGGAAATCCTCCCGGGAGGGCGTCTCTTCGAATTTCAAGGTGAATGGTTCTCCGAACTTGATGATGATTTTCTGGCCGGGCCTGGATTCCACCTTCTGGTGAAGAACACGGCGCATGTACTTCTTGTGTGGATTGTATGCTTCCCGTCCTCCGATAGAACATGATGGCAAGATAAGCAATGGCTTTCCCTTTTTCTCTTGATAATGAAAAGCAACCCTTGCCACGCCGGTGAATCCTTCCATGACAAGACCTCGATTATACGTGCCTTCTGGAAACAAGAGAACATGATCTCCCAGTAGGAGCCGGTCCACCATTCGATTCACACTTTTCGGACCCGGCCCAAATCTTGGAATTTGTTCAGAGAAATGCAAGATGGTTGGAAGAATAGGGAGATGCCTGTAGTTGAATCCCCCCGATGAGATGAAAGAATACACGAGATGATTCAAGTGCGCATGGGTTGCCTGGTGAATCATGACATCCGGCGTGCTTGAATGATTTGCTACCACGAGTAAATCGCTATCTTTTTTCAAGATCTCGTACAAATAGTGCCTTTCTCTAATCTCAAGACGATTCTTGAGTTTGAAATACCAGTAAATCAACTTTTGGGCAAACAAGGAGCGCAAACGATTTCTTCTCGTCGAAAAAAAGCTACAACGTGGGACGCGGGCAAGAGCAAGTTGTGCAAGGGGATTTGCTCGCTCCCTCGCGATTTTCAAGATTTCACCCGTCATCGGCATATGATAGATCCCGTGGAGGGAGTGATATAAGCTTGATATTTGAATTGGGAAATATCACGACTTGTCTTTGTTTTTAAAGGGAATCGTTTTTTTAGAAGAGGATGTAATCCAAGAACGGTGCACCATCCCCCAGTTGCATACGTTCAAGCAAGTCTCCATCTTCCGATAGGTAATTCTTGTGATCAGGGTGCAATGATGTGCAGGAATGTCGATCAGGGATTTCATGCAAACAAGGAACGCGAGGATCATTATAGAGGATTTCCCAATTCTTCACGGGAAGCAATCCCTCCACCTTCAATTCCATCGCCTGGTACCAGAACTTGCAATTAATGCATTCCAAGATGGTAACCAGGAAGGTTTTTTTGAATTCCTTGATGGTTATTCGCTTGTACCTCATCTTCCCCTGGCATTTCGGACAGCGATGATTCACGGGTAAATGATGTTTTGGAAGCTATTATGTCTTGTGTCAGACCATGTAGTGGTACCAAGTTTGAAAAAGTATTTCAATCTGGCTCCCTGGTGGACAAGATGATTGCAATAGGTCGTCTCAAGCATTCTTATCCTTAAATCTCAAGAAGATAACCCGAGGCTTGGTCACGCCAATGAAAAACATGATTGCCGCTGCGATTACCAGAATCCACTGCGGTAGTGTCCACAAGTTGGGTTCAGCAATGTATTCGTTGATAGCCCAGGTAACGAAAAAGCCTGCTTGGCACACCGATGATATTCCTATCAATTGAAGGGCCTTTTTCTCATCAAGTATCTTCGTCTTGCTAGAGAGTTGTAGCGCGAGAATCCCCAAAACAATGAAGGGCACGCTCATCAATACATCTACTGCAACGCTTATCACGGGTGGTTTCAATTTGGTTCCCGTTTCCAGGTAATACGCAATCTCGATGGGATAGTTAATGATGATCAATGACAAGCAAGAAATGAAGAATAGAGCCCTCAATATCTTGAAACGTCTTTGCATTTGTTTACCAGGGTAAAATATTTCTATTATGAACTTGAGAAGGAAGAACAGGGCGATATTCGTGATGATCTTCGCGACTCCATAGAATATTTTCTCAATTGGAAATGCTTCCTCGGGGAGCAGGTATATCGGTAAAGCACTCAATATACTCACGCAGAAAAAGATGAATGAAAGTCCGAGGAAGAGAATTGATTTCTTGCGTTTTTTCTTGTATTTTAGCATCAAGGCAATTGCAAGCATTATTATGAATAGCAGTCCAATTCCTGCTAGCACCGTGAGAAAATTGTTCATGAGTTCAGATATCTCATGCATCATCAACATGGTAATAATCTACGTGCAAAAAAAGGTATTCCTTGATGGTTGATTTCACCCGGCGAGGATCACATCCATGATGATCGTTCCAACACTATTTTATATTCCCGGGGACAATAAATTGATTAAGGATATTTCGACAAGAGATATTACACCTATAGGTTTACAAAAAGGAAATGTGCAAGAAACCTGATATACTACTCACATACTGGGTGAAGATTACATGCCATATGGTTTAATCATTTTATCGTACCGGATCGACTTGGAAGCCGACGAGATCGAGCCGGAGTTTCGCGTCGAGGCCAAGGAAAACATGGACGAGGACACCGACGTGGAGAAGATGTTTTCGCTGGATGACCGCTTCCGGGTGTATTACGCGCACACCGCGGGTGAGACGGGGACCGGCGAGGGCACGGGTGCCGGGTATTACTCCGGCAGGCTCCGGGACTCTCGATGCTCCATTGCATCGTATTACACGGGGTTGTCCAAGGATTCCAACAAGCCCGAGTACCTGATCTGCGCGCTGATCCAACCGGACGAGTCATTCGACATTTTCAAGGACATCATGGACGAGTACAAGAACGAGGCAATCCGGCTGCTGGACAAGCTCGGGGACAATGACGAGAAGCTGGTCGGCACCAAGCTGTGGAAGGAGGTGCACGACAAGCTCGATTCGACCCTGAAGTACGTGCTGTTCCAGATGTCGCGCTTGGTGAATTTGAACAACGAGCAGAAGATCGCCATGATCTTCAACTCCCTGGAGCGCATCGCGATCCTGCGGAAGCTCGCCCAGGGACCCATCTCGAAGGAGAAGCTCCGGGAGTTCATGGAGCAGACCGCGTTGACACTGTATCCCAACATGGAGTTGCTGCTGAAGCCCTTCGTCGCCTGCGACCTGATCCGCCGGGACTGGTCCAAGGGCGTGAAGGACCCGAAGACGGGGCGCATCAAGGGCAAGGGCGAGTTCATCTACCTGGTGAAGGATATCTCGCTGATCCGGGTGCCCCCCGAGGAGATGCTCAAGAAGGTGAAGGAGAAGAAGCCACCCTTCGACGACAAGGGATTCACGAAGAAGTACCTCATGAAGGTGCAGGAATTCTTCTACGCCTACAACCCGCTGGATGACCTTGATTACAAGGACTCCGGGGACCTGGCGAAGGTGTTGCTGGACCCGGACACGTACGATTTCTTGGTACTGCTCCGTTTCAGGGCGTACCCCAAGAAGAAGATCCCGAAAGTGGGCTACGGCGAGACCAACATCATTCTCAAGAAGCTCATGGACCTGGACATCGTGACCCTGATCGAGGACAAGAAGGGGGAACCCTGGGTGGTGCTCCTGTCGGACCCGCACGCGTTTATGCTGTTTCCCGAGTACCTGCTGGAGAACATCAGGCAACGCCTGGACCCGAACGCGGTGGACCCCATCCTGCAACAGGTCGCACTCCAGCATTTGAACTACTTGGAATCCACATACTACGAGAAGAAAGAATTCTAAC
>WJJB01000060.1 GCA_014729935.1 Candidatus Bathyarchaeota archaeon
GCTGGGTTTATTGGTTTCAAGGAAGGAGACATCATCGTGAGCGTTGCAGGCAAGAACGTTCAGGATATCGGTTCTTTCGTGCAAGAAATTGAACGCATGCATGAGGATCTGGATGTACCCTTGAAGGTAATCAGGAATGGTCGGGAACAGACCATGATCCTGTGATTGTTGCCAGCGTGCTCCCGTTCCCTCCCTCCTTCTTTCATCGCCATCCATCATCAAAGATATTCCCTCGATTTTCACCGATATTCCATGCCCATTCAAGAACAGGAATCAATAGATTATCATCCGTGCATTCAAAAGGGGATTCAAGCTATATCTTTTCGAGCGTGACAAGCGAAGAAGGTGAGGTTGACCTGTTCAAGTATTACCTTTCTGATGAGTACAAGGGCATGGGCGTGTCGGAGGGTTTGCAACGTGGTTTACTAGTAACGGTGGATGGCAAAGATATCGTGCAGGAGGGAATGGGAATGGGTGCTCCAGCACTGGTCACCGGGGATGCCACGTATTTCAGTGCAAACGCTCGTTCCACGAAAGTAAATAAAAATCACTTGCGGAAAGAATTCACCATCGATTCCGTTCTCACGTGGCGCTGGAATTGGTTCAACTTCAAGCTGGAAAAGTTTGAGAAGATCAACTTGGTCACGTGGTTCATTAATAAATGGATGGCCTTCTACAAGGAACGAACCATGCTCCAAGCACCTTTACTCAAGCTTGGCATGCGGGTTCGCAAGGTGCTCTCGGTGGATTCAACCATCAAACATTTTGGAAATCTTGGTAAAGTGATCGTGGATTACCACGTTGATCACGGCACGAACATGGTGAACGTGCAGGTCAATTTCGGTGATCTTCTAGATCATGCAAATCAATCCACGAAGATATGCATCATGAATGAATTTGGTGGAGACTATTTTGATGCATTGATGGATCGTGGAAGGATCATCGCCCCTCCCACCGGCTGGGTGAAAAAAGAAGTATCAAGGACTAATGAGGAAATGCCATTCTATTCAACCGGATTGGGGGTATCCTTTGACATGGGAATCACCAGCCTTCCCGACATGCCAGTCGAACTTGCCATGGGCAGGGAAAATTTGGAAAATTTCTGCTGGGCTGGTTATGACTTGGAAATCGATGCCAGTGGATATCACTCGTTGAAAAGCGATCCCGTGATTGAATTCAAGTGTACATTTCGTGCCATCTCACCGTCCGACCTTTCACCTGTCGTCGGGGCATCCAAGTTCCCTTCCTTCACCGAGGTGACATCACGGGGAGAACGACGATCCAGGAGGGTAGCAAAGTGACCGGGGAACAAAGGGAGACCAACGGCCAAGGAGATGCAACGGGCAATTCCCCCCGAGACATCATGACGCTGGTATACCCGTATTTCAAGACTCCGGGTTCAAGGACGCAAATGTTATTCAATCCCCTTGGTATTGCATTACTGGCGGCGATCTTGCGGAATCATGGTATCACCGTGCAAGTCGTGGATTGCACATTCAAGGAATTCGATGAGGTGATTGAAGAGATAAGCGCGGCACGCCCTCGCATCATTGGATTCTATACCATGATCACCATGACCCGCAATGTCCGTCGACTTGCCAAGGTGCTGAGAGCCATGCTTCCAGGAACCTTATTCACGTGCGGTGGGCCCTTGGCATCTGTACATCCAGGCATTTTCAAGGACACGTGCGACCTGATCTTCAGGGGAGAAATTGGGGACTGGTTCGCGGGATTTGTATCAGGTTGGTTCCAGCATGAAGGTGATGTTACTTCGTTTTTGGAATCACCTGCTATCGATTGGGATTCACTTGCTGGATTGGTTGTTTTCTCGCCAGATGGTTCCATGATCGTGGATAACGCTCCAATGCATATTCCCGACACTGAATTCAACCATCTTCCAGTGCCGGATAGAGATGATTTCGACCATGAATCGTATCAGGCATTTTGGCTCGATAAAGCCGATTGCGGTAACGGAGATCCTGCAACCGTTACAAGCATATTCATGACCGCTGGATGCCCTTTCTCGTGCGATTTTTGCTCCAAGCCAATATTTGGAAATGCAGTTCGATTCAGGACCTTGCAAAGCATCTTGAACGAAATCAGGTACATCCAGTCGCTTGGGTACAATTACCTGTGGATTTCAGACGACATTCTAACCCTTGATCTTAATTTTCTCGAATCATTTTGCATGCACCTGGTTGAAGCGGAAAGGGGGATGGCGGGAATATCCTGGAGTTGTTTATCTCGAGCAACACCATTACCAACGGATCTCGTGGCACTCATGAAGCAGGCGGGATGCGATAAGGTTTATCTTGGATTGGAGTCAGGTAACGAGCGCATCTTGGAAATCATGAACAAGCGCATCAATTTGGATGAAGCAAGGACCACGGTTCGCCTTTTTAAGGAACATGGCATCAAGGTGGCTGGTTTTTTCATCGTTGGTTATCCCGGTGAAACCAAGAAGACCATCGAAGACACGTTCATCTACGCTTCATCCTTGAATCTCGATGAGGTCTCCTTCAACGTGCCATTCCCCATCCCTGGCTCCAAGCTATATGAAAGGTTACAACGAGCATCGCCAGTCGATATGAACGAGGAATGGACGATTGAGAACCAAGTTCATTTTATTTATGATTCTGATTTCAGTGAAGATTGGCTTCAAGCACGCATTGAGCGATTTTACAGGGATTTCGACAAGGATAAACTCTCGAAGCAAACCCCCTTGGATGCCGTGCATTAGCCGATATTACAGGCAGCAAAGACACGCAGCGCACTGCCCTTGAACCCTCCCCTGCCCCGCGTGGGTGGAAAACAGGTTTAAATCAAGACGAGTGGAACAATAAACCATGAATGAACGCAAGCTAAAAATCGTTCTCCTTGCCGCGATCTTCCTCATTCCGATGGTTCATGTCACCTCCCATGCCCCGTGCTCAGGAGCAATCCTGCCACGGGAAGGATTTGATGGTGACGGGGCAATCCCCATCATGGATCAATTCTGCATATCTCATGGAAACTCCAGGGATCCCCGGTTGGCAGATTTCGTGGAAGGCTTCGGCTGCAAGATAAATAGAAATAACATCATGTGGTACGAGGCGGAAAAGGAGAACGGTCACAATAATTACACGTGGGATTATTACGATAATCTATATTCAAATGATTCAGCACGGGGTATCGAGTCTCTCGGGCTGTTCGTGTTTGGTAGGGATGGATGGCCGGACTCGAATTATGTTTCTCCCGGGGAATGGGATGATTGGGAAATGTTCGTCACTGCTTTCGTGAACAGGTACAAGGAGAATCTCACTTACTACGAGATGTGGAACGAACCAGATATCGGGTTTTGGAGCGGTACGGATGAGGAATTCTTCGTGTTCCTGAATAAAACAACCAGGTTGGTTCGGTCATTGGACAATGATTGCATCATCGTGTCTCCGGGGGTATCTGGTCCTAACGTGGAATACATGGAAAAGATGGTGAATTTCTTTGGCGATGAGCAATTCAACGAACTCTTTGACATCATGGCATTTCACGCCTATCCCAATAGGAATGGGGAACATCTCTCCTATCGCATAAGCCAGGTTCAGGACATGGCGAGACGGCACGGATTTGATGGTCCGTTCTGGATCACGGAGGTGGGGTTCACGACCAGCGTGGACACGGAGGAACAGTTAGAAAATTACCTGGACGAGTTGATGGATTACCAAGCAACCCAAGTCTTGAAGCATTACTGCCAATGCATCGATGCGAATCTCAGTTCTGTATTCTGGTATGATCTTACAGATTGGTGTGGCAATCCATATTATGGGGAAGAATGGTTTGGGCTCATTACGTGCGATTTCTGGGATTCGGCAAATGCCAGGTGGGAGTACAAGTATAAACCCGCGGGGCATGCCTACAAGCGCATGAATGAACTACTCCAGGATGGAACCTACTATCCCGGTGGCGAGCTGGTCAAAGCACCGAATCCCTCCGAGATCTGGTCGTATTATTTCCTGACACATGACGGAAAGGTTATCTTGGTGGCATGGTCCCGTGGTACAGCCTCGCAGGCAAAAGTCTACCTGCACGCGCCCCCCGGCCATCCCAAGCCCGAGTTCGACCTGCGGGATTACTGGTACGCGGGATACAGGTCAGATTATCATGAAAACCTCACGTCTCATTCATTCCCCATTGGAAACCGGCCCGTGCTCTTGGAAATCGATTATTCCGATTACATGAATGCGGAAGGGCTTTCCTTGGTACCACTTACCCTTGTTCTTGATGTCTCCCACGATCCGTTGTCAATCGCATTCATGGTAGGGATTCCCTCCCTCGTTGCGATTTCATTGTTGCATGCCATCAATCAATCGAGACCATCCCTTGGGAAGAAACAAAGGAGGGTGCAACCATCATGAATGGAGGGAAACCAGGGGATGAATCCAGGCAAGACACGCAGGATGGTACCCGGCTGGTTCCTAGGAATGAGCCACGGGATGTGAAGCAAAACACAACCATGCCCCTTTTTAGATCGTATCAATTCCTCATCATGACCGCGGTGATGTTCCTTGCCGGGCTTCTCGTGCCGTTTCAACTATTCCTCAGGTACAGGAATGTCATCTTGAAATTCACGATTTTCGATTGGATCACGTTCGTGGCGTTCTTGGTGCTGCCGTTCTTCGTGGTGGTTCATCAGCGGGAACACGTGGTACAAGTCCTTCTCGTCGCTTTTTCCGGGTTGGCCATTACAAGCTTGTTAGCATACATGTACGTTCCCGTCCTTGAGTTCGCGAA
>WJJB01000061.1 GCA_014729935.1 Candidatus Bathyarchaeota archaeon
CATTATCAGAACCAAGATATATTGCCCTTGCACGCATGTCATAACCGCTCGTGTAAAGAATTGCCCCGCCATCTTGCACCTGCCCACCGAACTCGTCCATGTCCCCATGCCACCAATACTCGTTCAAATCGGTCGTAGCACGAGGGGCAAATTGAAATTTACTGTAGGTATCCTTGCGTCCTGTTGCCGTCGGTTCGTTCTCCATCCAATCGTAAATGCGCATTGCTTGGGAATGATTTGCCATGCCATAATAGATGGCTTCCATGTTCAGGAAGGTGAATCCGTGATCGTGCTCAGTACCATTAGCGTCAATGCAACCAATAAATCTCCCCCGTTGCTCGTTCCAGAAAATATCGTTGTAGGTTTGTCGCTGCTTATCCGCCAGCACTTCCAAGGATGCTGCCCTGGAAGTATTTCCAAGGTAACGCTCGATATCCGCCATCGCCCTAAGAGCGCCTTGAATATATGCATTGCAATACGCGGATTTGTAGCCAAAGGGAAGGATATCCCAATAGTTCGATCCACAGCTTTGCCAATCGAACCTATTGTAATCTGGATGACCCTTCTCGTACCGCAAGCCAAATCCATCGTGGAGGGGAGCCGTGATGGCAAATAAGCTATCCCACTGGGTCATGTTATCCCGCATATATTCGGTTGCATTGTACATGCACGGGTAGACAGCGTTCAAGAAGGATTGATCCTTCGTCCATGAATAGTAACGCCAGCAGCCTAGTATGAAATTCGGGTTGGTCGTGTAGTGACGGGTGTTGTAATCGTTGAGACCATCATCATCCTCATCTTTAAAGGGGAATGGCCATCCTATTTTATCACCCCAGGTATAGACATATCCGTCGTCTTCAAGCTGGATGCCCAATAACTGGTTTTTCATCTTCTCCAGGTAAGGTGAATCCATCCAATCCACGATGGTATTTTGCCATTCTAGCCAATCTGCTTGTCCGGTATCTGGACTCCAGCTGAAACTCCGTTCAAGCAGCATGGCATTGAGAAGTGCATCAAGGGATGCGTTTGACGTGTGGAAAGAGGGATACTGCCCTGGAACTCCGGGGACAGTGGATTGCACCGTTGCCACCATGTCCCTGCTGTAGTGCTTGGCTGCACCCAAGTCGATAACACTTGGACCTGGGAAACACAAGCCAAGCATTTGATCTTGAATGTGAAACTCAGTGCGGAGATCGAAATTCGTGAAATTCAAGTCGTAATCCAATCCATCAACACCGGTGGCAACCATCCAATCGTACCAACGTTTCAATGAGGGACCTTCCAAGTGAGATCGGCGCTTGAATTGCTCGATGGGAACGAGATCGAAATTGCTGGTATAAAACCGGGAAAAACAGGTGGTTGAAATGCTTGTATCGTATCCCGAACGGGTAAAGGGAAGCTGGAGCGTGATTCCTGCCATGTACACGTCCACGTGCTCCACGGTAAAATCCATTTTCATGGACGCCGAAAGGCTGGAACCTGCAATCGATACATTCAAGGAGGCTGTACATGCAGAGCCTGAACCTGATCCTGTTGATCCTGGAAACGTGAGATTCCACTGAACGCTGGAAGCACCCATGGACATCGGTGTTGAGGCAACCCCGTAATAATAAATGCCAACAGGGTCTTGGGGAACGTGCTCCAGCAGATACAAGGTGAGCCGGCCCGCGATGATGTCCTTCGACGAGATGAATATTCCCGATCCCGCGGGATCGATCTTGATGCTGGTTATGCCGTTCCCATCGCCACCGACTTGGAAGAAGCCATTTTGAATGTACGTGTTCGCCTGCTTAGATATTGGTTGGATCGTGCGTGGTAGCCAGCCATCACCTTGAACATCTCCAACGGGGTTGGGTTCGTTTCCTTCATCGTGCATGGATGCAGGCACCGGGCTAATTACAAGCAGGAAAAAGCAAATAACCATCCATGATCTCCAAGATTTGGACGATTTCAATCCTTTCAACGTGAATTCCATGGACGGTACCTTTACAGGCAATAAACAAAAAAGCTTCTGGTTGCATGCTCCCACCGATCGAACCGTGATATCTTAAGAATCACGGATCCCTTCTAGTCTTATGGATAGGGATCGCGTCGAGGCTGCGTTCGAGATGGCATCCAATGCATATCTAGAAATTGGCGTGGATGTGAACGAGGTGCTCGATCGTTTGGGCAACATCGAGATTTCACTACACTGCTGGCAGGCAGATGATGTTGGCGGATTCGAGCATCCCGGGGCTTCGCTTTCGGGTGGCGGGATACAGGCAACAGGGAATTATCCAGGAAAAGCCCGGAACTTGGTGGAAATGCAACGTGATTACTTGGAAGCATTTTCGATGGTCCCCGGAAAGCACCGGGCTAACATCCATGCCATGTATGGGGATTTCGGTGGCAATGAAATCGACCGGGATGCAATCGAACCAGGACATTTTACCACCTGGATTTCATGGGCGAGGGAGCACGATCTTAAGCTCGATTTTAATGCAACGCTTTTCTCCCATCCCAAGGCATCTTCCGGGTTTACTTTAAGCAGCCGTGATAGGAATATACGGGAATTCTGGATGGAACATGTCAAACGGTGCAGGATCATTGCAGATGACATTGGCAAGCGGCTCGGGAGCACCTGCTTCCATAATATCTGGATTCCGGATGGCTACAAGGACATCCCGGTTAACCGCATGGTGCATAGGGAATTGCTCGCAAGTTCTTTGGATGAAATTCTCGAATGTAACTTGAGCAAGCAACATATGAGAGATAGCGTGGAGGGAAAATTGTTCGGCATTGGCTCCGAGGCATACGTGGTCGGTAGCCATGATTTCTATCTCTCGTATGCCATCTCCCGGGGCATCCTGCTTACCATGGACATGGGGCATTACCATCCTACCGAATCGGTAGCAGATAAGATCTCTGCCATCCTTCCGTTCACCGGGGAACTCTTGATCCACGTGAGCAGGGGCGTTCGTTGGGACAGCGACCATGTTGCCATCCTGAATGACGAACTCGTTTCCCTTGCAGAGGAGATCACGCGTGCTGGGCAACTGGAAAACATCCATCTAGCGCTTGATTATTTCGATGCAAGCATTAATCGTGTTGGTGCTTGGGTCATCGGGATGCGATCCACGTTACAGGCACTTCTCTATTCTCTTTTGCAACCACGCGAAACATTAGACGATCTTGAAGCCAGGGGTAAATATTTCCAACGGCTGGCATTGCTCGAGGAGCTCAAGAAAATGCCGTTCGGCGCGGTATGGGATTACCATTGCCTCGCTTCAGGCGTCCCCGTGGGAATGGATTGCATCACGCAGGTAAAAAATTACGAGCGTGACGTGTTGATGAAACGTGGATCCTGAGCGCGTGTTAGGTGCAAGGTTCCACGAGTTTAAACGAGAACCACCGTGATGAACATGAATAAAAAAATAGGGTTTATCGGTACTGGCGTCATGGGAGGATCCATGTGCGGACATCTCTTGGATGACGGATGCAAGGTTTGGGTGTATAACCGAACGAAGTCGAAGGCAGGCGGATTGATTGAAAAAGGAGCAACTTGGTGCGATTCACCAGCAAGCGTGGCACGGGAGACGGACATCATCTTTACCATAGTTGGCTTGCCTGATGATGTCAGGGAGGTGTACCTTGGTGAGCAGGGAATCCTGACCACGGTTATACCAGGAAGCATCATCGTGGATATGACAACCTCCGAACCCGCTTTGGCAGTGGAAATATCCAAGATAGCAAGTGAAAAGCAAGTATCAAGCTTGGATGCGCCAGTATCGGGAGGAGACATCGGTGCAAGAAATGGAACCTTGGCAATCATGGTTGGTGGGGATAAGGATACCTTCGAAAAGGTGCTTCCGTTGTTCAAGCTCATGGGAGACGATGATAAGATTGCCTACCAAGGCCCTGCAGGTGCAGGGCAACACACCAAGATGTGCAATCAAATCCTGATCGCGGGTACCATGATCGGCGTGGTGGAATCATTACTATACGGCTACAAGGCGGGATTGGATCTCGGGGACGTGATAAATGTCATTGGTAAGGGTGCTGCAGGATGTTGGAGTATCAACAACTATGGGCCGCGAATCATAAAGGAAGATTTCGATCCGGGATTCTTTGTCAAGCATTTCGTTAAGGACATGGGCATTGCCCTCAAGGAGGCGTTTCGGATGCGCTTGTCACTACCTGGACTTGCCCTTGCTCACCAGTTTTACGTGGCAGCCATGGCACTTGGCTGGGAAAATCTCGGCACGCAAGCATTGTACAAGGTATTTGCATCGATGAATGACATTAACGCCTGAAATATTCCATCCTTTTTTACCCGTTTTCCGCCAGAAAACCACGTCCGTTAGTTTAGTGTCGAGTCAGAAGTTAAAAATCTTGGACATTCTTAGACACGAGGCCGCACATGGGTGTAAACCGGCCGGAAATAACTACAACCATGGTTTTACCCGTGTCCATCTCGATCGCCGCCAGCATCCTTGGCGCGTGCACGAAAACGTTGCGCCGGTGGGAGGAAGGCGAGCAATTCAAACCCTCGTTCCGCACACCTGGGAATCATCGCCGTTACGACCTGCAACGAGCGCGCAGGTTCAAGAACGAGCGCAACGCGTTGTTTCGTGAAACCAAACGCGTTGAACGTGAGGATGA
>WJJB01000062.1 GCA_014729935.1 Candidatus Bathyarchaeota archaeon
GTGGTTTGATCTAGTCATCCATTTTCCTTGAGCAGCTATTTTTAACCTCGAGGGTCATAAATGATAGCAGGCACGCATCACAATAATCATGAGTTGGTGAAAAACCATGCCGCGAAACGACACAATAGCCGTCGAAACAAC
Organism: Candidatus Bathyarchaeota archaeon; assembly: GCA_014729935.1. Lineage (GTDB taxonomy): Archaea > Asgardarchaeota > Lokiarchaeia > Sigyniarchaeales > Sigyniarchaeaceae > WJJB01. The sequence goes on from WJJB01000062.1 coordinate 142, forward strand.
ATCCAACAAGAAGGAAAAAAAGAAACAGAAGCACCGATGGGTTCTCATCTCGTACATTATCTTGATAGGAGTTACCATCGCTTTACTCATCATTTGTCCTATCACGGGATCCTCGGGACGGAGTATAGATTTCGAGATAACAAATTTCCTTTACCAAATTGAAGAAATCAAGGAATTTGGTGAATTTTTTTACGACTGGAAGGGACAACTGCCGAGCTACATTTACATCGCCATGGGAACCGTCATTGTCTTTGTATCCGGCATAACATTGAAGGTTAAAAGGAAGAAAGCAAGAAAAGCAGGGGAAGAGGTAATTCCAACCAAATTGACCAACATGTTCAAGTATGGACTCCTCGTCGCATTAGTTGGATTGATCTTTGCCTTGGGAGTCACCCATTTAATTTTCAAGGGAATTGATACCTGCTTGGGTGACTGGTGCTTCGGATATACCATCTGGGGTCGAGTGAGATCTGGAAAGATACTCGAGGATCCAGGATTGTATTACGATATCTTATTCACGAATTGGTTCCAACCTGCAAGGGCGACCGAGTGGTTTCAACAGTACATCGAGGGTACCTTGGTCATCAATAGCACCACGTACGCACCTGATAAGCTTCAATTAGCTGGAACCAGTGACTTGAATCTTGCGAGCTTCTATTCGGGACACACGGCACAAGCCACTCTCTTGATCTTGCTTGGCCTTAGTTTCAAGGAAAGTAGGAAAAAGTGGCTGGCTCCCGTCATCACGATCGCCTCCATTGGTTACATCATCATCATCATCATGGGTACAATGATAGAGGGTAGCCATTGGTTCTCCGATTGTGTTATGGGGGCTTTCGTTTTGGTATCGGGGGGATTGTTGGTTTATTATGGCGTGCTATTCATCCCGTCACAGGAAATGATATACCGTAACAAACGCACCTACATGCCCTTCAATAAAGCCTACGGGAAGATTATCGCTGGCAAGGATCTCCTGCAAGAAGATAAAGAGGCCGGTCTCCAGAAGATTGAGGCTGGCTTGGAAGAAATGAGGACGCTCAAAGACACGGTTGATGAGATCGCGCAATACCATGCCGAATATAGCGACTTGGGCGATAGGATAGATGATATTTCCAGGCGAGCGGGTGCGCTGGTGCAAGAATTGAAGTCAGTTAGTCCATCTGGCGAGCAACTAGCTGCCCATGCCAAGAAGTGGAGTTATTTCTTTTAAGGTACTTTTTTCTTTTCTTTTTCTCACGCGCGTCGATTTTCCGCCAAGGGTCCTTCAATTACACCGTTCACTAACCTAGGATCATTCAGGACATTGCCGACCATCGCCAAGATTACAGCCACCAAGGTGCAGGGCGGCGACCGGTGAGGGCAAGTAGCATTGGGGTTCGGCCAAGGTTCGAGCAACACCTTCCAAGAAACCAGATGACAAGAATCATCCCTTCAATCACTTAAAAAGTGCTCCACATGTATCGGTCATATGGAAACATAAAGCGGTATTGGAGGAACAAGTACTGCGCCCCGCGATGCACGCCACACGTGGTTCCATGCTGCGTGCGGGGTGGCAGGATTGCTGGTGGGATTGATTTTTAGAAAGGATCTCAACGCGGAATTCGGCATATTGTCGGAATTCGGACTCCTGAGTTTCTGACCATATGAGGAGCCCACGGCACTTGAATCATTGATGATGCTCCAGGATATCGTGTTGTTTGGGTTGAAATATTTCGGGCTGTTTAACTTGGTCAATTACATCCTCGTTGGCATCATGCTCTTTGGATTACATGACCAGTTCAAGAACACGAGCATGAAAACTGACAAGATCATCGCCACCATCGCGCTCGGTGGCTGCTTAACGGCATTCGCGCACTCTATGCGTTTACCAACCAAGCCTTCATGCTCTCCCATCTCGGCAACCAATACATGTCGGCATCGACCGGTGCGCAACGCGCGCTGCTACTGTCCAAGGCGGAAACGGTGATTACCATCGAAACCATGCTTGTCCTTCCACAAGCTATTCGCGTGTACCCATCGGGATTGCTATTCCACGGTTCCAACCTTCTTTTCGGGATACTCTTGCTTCGAAACAAGCTTTTCGGGAAGAAAACAACTATCCTGGGAATCAATGCCAGCTCCTTGATGATATCGTATCCCATCTTCTTGGTGATCTTTTCGCTCGTGACAATCCCTCGCGTCGGTTCAGCGCCGCTCCTGCTCGCCTGGTATTTATTCCTGGGAAAGCAACTATTGGACCACGCCGGTATCACGATTCAACCCAAGATGCTCGTTCTCCTGGTCATCATCTCATTCGTTGGGTTCTTCTTGTCATTGATCCTGATCGGGGCATGATGGATAAGGTTATGGAGGAAACAACCATCTTCGTGAGAATTGGTTTAAAAATTACACGACGCGGGGATCTTCTCACCAAAAAAAATAACTGGTTTCAAGCACCGGTCATGGCGGTGAAAATCGCCTCGCCCAATGGTGCACCCAACGCAATGATTCCGATGAATCCGTGGATAATCGCGGTCCAAGTGACGGTTCGAGTCTTGAAGGCAATCAAGCCAAGAGGTAATCCAAGGAAAAATGACGAGATCACCAAGGTGAACCCGCCCTCCCACACGACCACTTGGGGCACGAGATGCCACAACGAGAAGCAGGCCGCCGGGTAGATCCATCCGATGATCGGCTTATTCTTGAAGGCGTGTGTATATAACCCTCGCCAATAGATTTCCTCGCAGGTGCCGTTCAAGATAGTTGCGGGGATTGCTACGGCAATGAGAAGCGTTGGCGTGCTTGGCAAGGATGCAATCGTATCGATGTACATGAAAATGGCTATCGTTGGAACCAGCACCATGAATGCCACGAGATACCAGTGCTTGCGCTGGAAAAGTGGCTCCTCCTCTTGGAATACCACGCGAAGCTTCTCCCCATTTCGATTCAAGATGATGATTGGCATGATAATACACCAACACGCATCATAGAAGGCAAATCCCGCCACGTATCCCCAATGGGTTCCCCCGAGAACATTGCCCACGTGGAATACCATTGCGGTGGAAATCATCAGCAAGAACGGGAGCCCGAGCAAGGTCTTCTTCATGGCTTCAATCAAGAAGATATCCTTGGTTCCTAATATTTCATTGGATTCACGTTCATCACTGCCCGCATCGTAACGGGGGAGATGGAAAACACGCCCTGGAGGGATAGAAAATAAAGCCGCTAGCTCCCCGCGTGATGCCTGCCATGAAATCTGCGGGAACGCCCGGAACGGGAATCCGGGGGCATCAACAATTTCTTGATCTATATGGATTCTTGATCTTTTTCAACTTATTTAACCATGAAACGCTGGAGATTGACGGGAGCAACTTGCCGCGTGGGAAGAACGGGGAGCCGGGGCCCAACCGGGAACTAGCGATCGGTGGCATTCACGAGAAACAAAACGTTAGCTGGTGCGCACGCGCCTTATACATCGCAGAAATGCAGCCGGTGCGGGAAGCGTGGAGAAAGGAAGGGAAAAACGTTCACGTGTGCCGATCCGACGTGCGGGTTGGTGCTCGATTCGGACCTGAGCGCGGCGCGGAACGTTGGGGTTGCGCCATCATCGCCACGGCGTCGGGTGCCCGTTATCACCCGGTCGCCGTTCTCCAGGAAAACGGCAGTAACCGCACCGGCTCGGACCGCGATGTCCAATATCGGTGAGGTTTGGAATAACGGTAGTTCACTCAACCACCACCATCTTCTCAATGCAACACACGCGGCACGAAAAAGTTTTCAAGGGGGCATCATGGAGGCATGCATGGTTGATTTGGAACTATCGGCGATCACCGATGAGTTCTCGCTGGAATTCGACGAGGTATGCGAGCACTTGCAAGACCTGGACGTTGGTTACGTGGAATTGCGGAAGGTTTGGGTCGGGAATATACTGGAAATCGATGACCGGACCGTGGGAGATGCCAAGGATATCCTTGATGATGCTGGCTTGAAAGTGGCATCCCTGGCAGGACCGTTGCTGAAGGTAATCCCCCCGTCCATAGCATCCAAGCCCCTGGAGCCAACAAATTATAGCAAGAACTGGAAATACAATTATAGCCTCTTTAATAGGGCACTCGAGCTTGCAAGCACCTTCAAAACCCGGTACATTCGCTGCTTTGGATACAACGGATCCTTCAACGTGCCCCCGGTGGAACAGTGGGATTCCTTCAAGGTGTACCAGGACTGGGCGGAAGTTGTGGACAGGTTTGCCTCACAGGCGGCGGAACAAGGGAAAATGCTCATCTGCGAGAACGAGGGTGGATTAAACAAGCATCTCCATCAAATGGAATTCATCGGGAAACGTCACTGCGGCCCTGGATTTGGATTGCTTTACGATACCGCAAATGTTGCCATCAAGGATGGGGAGTCGGGAATTTTGACTGAATCTTGGCTCCCTAAAATCGCCCCTTGCATCCAGTACGTGCATGCAAAGGGATGCCAAGAAAAAAACCTGGGGGGTCGAACCACGTGCCTGGTGAATGGAAAGAAGGATATCTGCCGGTGGCCGCGGTTGGTGGAATATTTCAGCGCCATGGAGCCAGGGGATTTCATCGACCCGCCGCCGAAACCACTGTTCCTCTCCATCGAAACCCACATGGGAAAGAAAAACCGGTGGGAAAATAGCACCGCGAGCCTGAAAAACCTGCAGGCGCTCCTGAAATTGTGTAA
>WJJB01000063.1 GCA_014729935.1 Candidatus Bathyarchaeota archaeon
ATGTGCATCAAATTGCTTTTTCTCCCCTTGATCTATCGTTTCTATCCAATCAACAGTGCCATTTTCCTCCTTCTTGAATTGCAAGGACACGAGGCTACCTGTTTTCCTGCTGAAGGTTGCTCGGAGGGCTTGATTGCCGATGGTGATGGTATCCGTGCCCTCATTGGACCTGATGGAGGATATTGTAGTAGCTTTTCCCGCATTGCCTGTCGCTTTTGTGAAATATATCGGAATGAATGAAAAGGGTGGTAATGAATATGGGAATGCGATTCGCGTCGGTAACTCGTACAGGGGTTCACCTGGGCACTTGACACCCGGAAGAATGGTGATTGCCAAGCACTCGCCGTCCATCGTGAATCCGGATAACTTCCCGGTCATGTTTACCATTTCACGGGGGAACTCGATGATGGTTTGCTGTTGCCACGAAGTCGGATTGAACAGGAGCACCTTGACCATTCGTTCATCATTCGTGGACTTGACACCCATCCTTTTCGTTACCTCATGGATGGAAGGCACAGGTACATGCTTGGCAATGGAATCAAATGCTTGATCCACTATCTTTTCATGTGCTTCCATTTGCCAGCACCAAATATCCCAACTTTCATCATATAACTCGGGAATGCACGTGCCAGGTAACACGTCATGGAATTGCTGCATCAAGGTCATCTTCCACGATTCTATCAACATGTCCATTGGATAAGTAAATCCAGCATTCATGCATGCGATCACGCAAAGCGCTTCAATGGACGGTAAGATCCATTCATTATAACGGTTCATGCGTTTCACGAGTCCTTGAGACGTGAGAGTGCCACGGTGGTATTCAAGATAAAGCTCATCTCGCCAGACCGGTAATGCATCCCCCACCTCCTCTTCCATCATTTTGAAAAAGGTGCCTGCAGTCCCGAGAGTGAGGTATCCTTCCCTATGGAGAAACAAGCGTTCCTGCACTTCCTCACCGGTGGGTCCGTGACCTCCATCCCCCTTTCCATACAAGTGTATCACCCACGGGTTCTCATTTCTCGAAAAACGACCGGAATATTCATCGGAAGGAGTCTCATACGTGAATCTCTTATCTTTTGAGCTTGGTGCCTCACTTGATGCTCGAAGTAATGCCCGGGTCCAAGGACTCTTTCCCTTATCACCAGTGAAGCAATCTGCCAGCACCCTTGACCCATCTGGTGATTCCCACCAGAAGGTCCTGAAGGGGAATCGGTTGGTATCGTTCCACGAGAGTTTCAAGGTGAGAAACCGGGAGCCACCGCTCTTGGCAAGAATCTGGGGCAGGGAGCTAGTAAATCCGAATGCATCTGGTAACCACTCGATGGTTGCGAGCTTGTTGAAATGTTTCTTAAGGAATAGCTGCCCGTGCAACCGTTGCCGGACCCACGCTTCCCCGGAGGGCATGTGCGCATCTGCCTCAACCCAAGAACCCCCGACCAATTCGAAACGTCCGGTTTTCACCGCATTCTTCATGCGATCGAACAGCGCTGGATGCCTGAGAAGGCACCATTCAAGCAGGAGGCTTTGCGATGTAGAGAAAGTAAACTCGGGTATCTGTTCTACATGCGTGCAAGCCTTCTCATATGTGATTCTGGCTTTCTCGGTTGTTTGGATGTAACGCCATAACCATGCAACATCGATGTGAGATTGGCCGACATGCACCTGCTTCGAGGGATCCATGTTATCATGGTCCACGGCGATTATTGTATCTTTCCATTTCCCAAGCCATCTTTGTTGCAATGACGCATCATTTGCCTTGGAGATCCAATCCATTGGATCATCTGGTTGCATTTCCTCGCCTTCCCGCTGGTAATCACCCTCGATATCACGTTTCGAGCCGGAATAATGACCCGTGCTAGATCTCTCGTGAAATAGCCGTTTCATGGTTAATTAAGTGCATCGTGCATGAATACCTTTCCTTTCGACTCGAACCCGTGATCACGTGCTTGCATGTTCATAGCAGGGATTTCAACTCCACCTGCTCCTTTACTTTCAGACTTGATCTTCATCTTCTTCATCATACTGGATGCCGGATTGGAGAGTATCACGTGGATCAACATGCCTTCTCCAACCCGTTGAATGATGGATGAAAATTCAAAAGGCTTTTTGAAAGGGAATGAATAGTTGATGCACCCATGATCGAACGATGGATTCAAGCCCTGTTCAATCTCAAGGACTTGGCAGCAGGCAAGCCCGGGACCGTGTTCCTCAGCAATTGCGATCCCCCTGCCTATGGCATCCCGCCGTCTCGCATCTTGCAGGAAATCCTTGCAAAGCTTGATGTCAATGATCTCGCTCGCTATCCAAAGAACTTCCATGGCACGGAGGCATTAATCGGTGGAATCAAGGAGAGGGTGTTGAAGCGGACCGGGATTACCGTGGAACGGGACCACATCATTGTAACGAACGGCGTGTCTGAAGCTTTCGACTTGATAGCAAGGACATGCAGGGGTGGTAGGTTCCTGGTGCAGGATCCATTCTACTATCTAATGGTCGAGATATTCCGTTTTCACGGTACCGTGATGCTGTACCCGTGTGTTGAGGAGCAGGAATGGCACCCGGATATCGACCTCCTTCGTGCTATCTTGGAAAACAGTGACGCACGCTTTGACTTCCTGTCGATCATCACGCCAAATAATCCCACGGGTGCAGTGTATCCCCGATCTGTATTGAAGCAATTGGTTAACTTGGCAGGTGAGCACGACTTATTAATCATCACCAACGAGATTTACGATGAATTCAGCGAGAACGAGTTCACATCCGTCCTCTCCATGAGCAAGGACGTTCCCGTCGTGTACTTGAATGGATTCAGCAAGGGATATCGCTTACCTGGTATGCGTGTTGGATACATGGTGTTTCATGACGCAGAAGGGAGGAAAGCAGGTTTTTGGGAAACGGTTTCCCACCACGCAAGGTTGCGTTCGGGCGTGAACCTCGCCGGTCAAGCATTTGCTGCAGCCTCGTTGAAGGAACCCGCGTCTGAACGGAATCGAATCATTGGGGGAGCGTGGGCTAAAAAGCAGGTACTGGAGCACAGGATCGCTCGAAGCAATCTGCTCTCCACCGTTCCATCCCGTGGTGGGACTTTCATCTTGCCCAAGGTGCCAGTGGACGACCTGCAATTGTGCAAGACGTTACTTGCAAGCCATGGATATTTCGTCTATCCCGGTTCTTGCTTCGGGGAACAAAGTCGAAACCACGTGTGTCTCGTGTTCCTGGAATCCGAGGAACATCTCGTGGAAGGCGTGAATGCCATGGAAACCGTGGTGCGGGATATGAGATTATCGTCCACCTAGCGTGATTTTCAGGCGGTAATGATCAACGTGGTTGCCCCTGATATTGATCATCATAGATTATTCATGTCATACCATTTTTGGCTGGATTCCTCGTCCACGTTCACGCTTTCTCCTGCCATGACCTTGCAAATTTCCTCCCACATGTCGTCCAAGATCTCGGGATGCTCGCTACTGCATTCGCCGGTATCATCCATGGCAGGCGTGGCATGCACATCCCAGAGCATTTCATATTCTCTCTCTGTGGTTGTCATGTAGTACCATCTTTTGTCGAAGGCCATGACTTGATGGGTGAACCCGCACGTGATCACGTTTCGCTGGCGAGGGATGGTCGGTTTCCATGGGCCAAAATCACCTTCCTGCACGAATAAAGGAAACCCATCCACATTTTCAGGTATCCGGTACCCTTTGAATTCCATTATGGTCGGAAAGATCTCGGCATTTGAAACCAATCGCTGGTCCCTGGTTCCCGCATGTTGCTGGTTTGGAAGTTTTACCAGCAATATCAAATCATTTAGGTTTGGAAATTGCTTATTTGCCATCTTGCCAATGCATCCATGCTCGCCAAGCTGGTGCCCGTGATCCGAGATGACCACGATAGCGGCATCATCGTACAGGTTTGCGTGCTTGAGCGCGTTGATGAAATAACCTAACCAGCGATCGGTAAACTCAACCAAGCTGGCGTAGCTGGCACGCAGGTATCGTAATTCTTGCTCGCTGTACACGTGAGTGTAGTCATACGCAGGCCATATGATTTCCCGGTTGCTAATTTCAGCACCTGGCGGAAAGCGTCTTGCCCATTTCATGCTTGGCAAGTGGTGGTGGGTGAACTGTTGAAGGGGGATGCCGGGCCAGTCTTTCTTCAAGTTTTCCTCACGCGAAATTACTTCAGGTGTCCGTTTCTCTAGTTTCTCCTTCTCCAAGAAATGATTTCGATAGGTTATGGGCGCGTCGAAAGGTTCGTGGGGGGAGAAAGAGTCCACGCAACAAAAGATCTTGTGCCCATGATGCGCGTTTTTCATCACCCAATCCGCAGCGGTTTTGAACAACCGGGCTGCAAGGTAATCCGCCTCGGTTTGTTGTTGGAAAGCCATGTTCATCTGGTATCGTTTCATTTGGCTCCAATCGGGAACAGGATCTGGTGGTCCTACCCACCTGGATTTCAACATCATCTTCCCGAGGGATTCCGGCTTGCATTTGTCCAATGGATCCGCCGTGCCCCACGGATCGACCTCTTGCCCACGGACCCATTCCCAATAATGGTAGCCCCTGTGAAAATTCATGCTTGGCTTGAACTGGTGGTACGTGTCGGTGATGAACGCGCAGACGTTAAACATGTGGAAATATTCCGCAAGTGTAGTATGATAGGCAGGAATGGGTCCCCATCCATTTGCCTTCACGGGATCCCCTTTGTACCCTTCCTTGACATTGTGCTTGAACGGAAACGTGCGCTTGCCAGTATGCAGCACCCGTCGGACTGGCAATGTTGGCAAGGATTCTGGGTATGCGAAATCGAAGATGACGGAATCCCTAGCCAAGGTATCCAAGTGTGGTGTCTCGATCCACGGGTTCCCGTAGCACCCGCAGTGATCCTTGCGCCAAGAATCCACGATGATAAGAAAGGTTTGCATGAATACCAATTCCCCCCTGCATCTAATAATTATTTGCTCGGAGGATGCTCTCACTAGCGAAATCAACCATGTTCTGTTTGCATGGCAAGATAAGGAAGGTTTCGCAGCGGGAGTTATTTTCATGATCCACCAACTCTCGCGAATGAAAAGCCGTCCCATTTGTTTAGAGAATGTCAAACTACCATGCCTTGAACTGAACTACAGGGTGTGGATTCTTCCTAATTCGACCATCCCCGTCCCCGTCGTGGGA
>WJJB01000064.1 GCA_014729935.1 Candidatus Bathyarchaeota archaeon
ACTCTCCCAAGAACGCGAAAGTCTGATATATTACTACAACGATTTAAAAGAGAAATACGAGCAGATCTATAACCTGATCCAAGAACGTGATAAGGTAATTGCGGATTTGCAGCAACAGCTTAATGAAGGATGAATGTCAAACTAATCATCTTCTTCCAATGCCTCTTCTAAGGCTTCGGCAAGTTCATCCTCGTCCATTTCTTCTGGCAATTCATCATCGCTTGTAATTTCTCTCACTTCACTCACTTGGTCACTCATTTTTTCACTTTCGTTATCACCGACGTTTCCCACTTCTTCTGAATCTCCATGCCCAGTTTCTTCTTCACCATCCTTATCCCCTTCATCCTTTTCGATATCTTCCCCTTCATTGCCATCTTGCTCATCACCGTCGACTTCATCCCCATCATCTTGCTCATCACCGTCGACTTCATCCTCATCATCCTTGAAGTCGGGATGTTTTTCCATGTATTCGGTTTTCCTTTTTCTATTTTCTTGGATTGCATCCAAAATGGTTCTCCGCTCGCTGGAACCCTCCATGGTTTCTGCTTTTATGCCATTCGCAAGACGTCTTGCTTCCTTGAAATAATCTAACTCAGAGAGGAAATTCACGCAGCGAACCTTGTAGTCGAAGTCATACATGGAAGAAAATTTTTCCAAGATGAAATTTTTGAGCCGTGCCTTGGATTCCAGCTCAGTATTCTTGAAGAGTTCGATGAGTTTTTCTATTATATCGATGATTGCATACATTTCGGTATCCTTGTACGATTCCATGCTTTCAAATAGGATACCCGTGATTTCTTCCAAGGTTTTCAACTCCCCAACCTTCTTGCAAGCCAACGCAAGCATGTTATAGGCGTTTTCCCGTAGAAATCTTGAGTTAATCTTGAGAATGAGCCCCTTTATTTCTTCTAATTGATTTTCAATGATCTTTGGGTGATCCGGGATGATATCACTAAGGAATGAAATCACAGAGAAGCGGATTTTGCTTCTATCCGGCTCTTCATCCTTCAAATCGATGGAATTGATCATTTCAAGAATTTTCAATCCTTCAACGAGATTCCCGTTTTCGTATAGCTTGAACGCGTTTTCGATGATATTTTGCAATTCCTGTGACGCCTTCCTGCTATCGATTTCAAATTTGAAGTACTTTGAAATATTGATCGTTGAACCAGTGCTTGCCGTAATCGTGTTTTTCCCTTCCCCGTCCTTCGTTGCAGATTTCTTCTTGCCCGGTTTCTTGTCGGTGTGGCCTACTTTCTTCCCGATTAGCATTCCCTCATCTATCGAGAAATCGACAACATCGCCTTTTTTCCAACCCAGGACCTTTCTCATTTCCTTGGGTATGAGCAATCGTCCCGTTGACGATAAAACGGCTGAAGTTTCCTTGATTTCCTCCAATTCTGCGGTTTCCTTTTTCAAGGATGAGGTGATCTCTTTCTTGAGCTCTGCTTTCAATTCCTCGGCGAGCTGGGCTTTTAACTCGGCTTTCAGCTGTTCCTTCAAATCATCACGATCTTCCGGCATTATGAACAAGATCATGCAAGCGACTTATTAACTTTTTAACCTGCTTTCAACCAAAGGAAAAAGGCTCGGTTCTACATCCTGGCATATCAGGTCTAAACGGTTGAAAGATTCCACGTTAATGGTAAAATCTAGATATTCACTTGAGGTACTTCTTGTACCTGTGCTGGGCTATCTCGTAGGACAATTGGAGGTCTTTCTGGGGGATATTCTTGTTTGTCTGTTTCATGGCTTTCTTAATATCCTTGAAATTAGTCGTTCCCATGTTGATGAAATTTAAAATCACATTTGCATACAAGAATATCTTGGCAATTTTTTCCTTGAAAAGATTCTTTTGAGCTTCGACATCTTTCACGTCCAAGCATTCCTTGAGCAAATCCCGTTCTAATTTCAATTTATCATTGAAGGGATCTACCTTCACGACAGAGAAATCTAAATCAATCACCAAATCGTTTGAATACATGACGGGGTTAATACTCTCGTACTCATCCTTGCTCATGATTTCCAAGGCATCGGCACTATCACCTATTTCCCGCTCGAATATCTCGATGAAATTAATGAATAGGCTCTTGAGAATTTGTTGATCGCTTCCATACAAGACACATTTTTGCCCCAATAGCATTGAATGCATGGCGTGAACGAATGCATCTTCGCCAAACATCCGCACCACAGCAGATAGTGAGAGATCTTGGATGGGTTCTCTTTCAACGGTTCCAGCTGTATCTAACTGTATATCGAAGTCAGATCGTTGGTAACCACGAACGGCAAAGTTTTTATCAACGAAAATATGAAAGGAATGACCACATTGAGCGTTGATCGCAATCGTGGAGACCCCCTTGATATTATTTGCTATCAAGTCTACAGGTAATTGGATCGATTGTTTCGTGTTGCACACGGGACATATTAGGTCAATGTTTCTCGTGTTCCCAGACATTTCAATCGTTTCTCTCACGCGATATGGTTCCGGTTTTCTCCATCAAATTGCTTGTTTCATGAATTGCCAAGGTGTATTACAGCAGGCCATGAATCAATTATTTCCAATAACCGGTTCCTATAATTTCTTCCCCTTCAGGCTTTTTTAAGTTTATGTAGATTTTGCTATACTGCCACATAATGTCCCACTGAAGTGGGAACGATGAAAATGAGGTTATTCAATCATTTCTCTCAAGTTCACCCGTTCCAAATTTACTGGTTCAAGGTATGAGAGCTATCTTGATCCCTTGCTGGTTGGTGATCATTTCCAAAGCCTCGTTCACCCTTTCAAGGGAAAGCTCATGCGTGATGAATTGCTTCGCGGGAAATACACCACTAGCCAATAAATCATATGCTTTCCTGATATAGAGTGGCGTGTGGTGAAATACCCCTTTCAATTCAACTTCACCATAGTGAATGAGTGAGGTGTCAACGCTGATGCTAGTTCCCGATGGACAACCACCGAAAAGATTCACGATGCCACCTTTCCTTGCC
>WJJB01000065.1 GCA_014729935.1 Candidatus Bathyarchaeota archaeon
ATATCACAATCCATAGATGTGAGATCCCCGCACCAATGACATCCCTCTCTTGCCAGGGGTTGGAATTCCGATTTACCAAGCTTGGTAATCTCTCCCGTCTTTTGCTTTATGATCATTTTCCCCTTGATATTCATTGATTGGATATTTGGGAGTGGGATTTTCAACTCTTCGAGTATCTTTTTCTTGAATAGGACATCGTGATCGAAGTTCTCGAAGCAGAATAACCCTATCCGGTATTTCACGAGATTGGCGGGAAATGCATTTATCTCCCTCATCTTTTGCAAAGCTGCCATTTGGCAAGGTAATCCAACCATGGCAATGCGCAAGGAATCGATGGTTCTCGCACGAAATTTCTCTAGCTGTGAATCATCAATTTCGTTCAACAATTTCAATCCCTCGAACACGGGAGATGTAGCGTAGATGGTACCTGCGGAACGGATGATTTCATTTCTATCATTGGTGAGGGCTGCCCGAGGTATCCATTGCCCACTTTTTAAAGTAACCAAGGCTGCATCGATGAGGTTATTATCCAGCAAGTATAGCAACAGGCTGGTGACCAATCCACCATCTTGAAAATGGCTCAATTCATCCAAGCTGGTTTGATAGGTGCCAATGGATTTGAACCCCCCTATGATGTTATCTTGTTCCTTGCCGAGGCTCGTTGAAAAGTTCGTTCTCGGGCAGATGGCATAACATAACCCACATTTTTCGCAATTCTCCTCGTCATGGGATCGAATGTTGGATTCATCCTTCTTGATAACATCCGTTGCATCGAGGAGGCATATGGCATCGCATCCCCCGCAATTGGTGCACCTGCCTGCATCGATTACTTCTTTTAATACTTTGTTGAAGGTGACTTCTCCTTTCTTGAAAGCTTGCTGGATCACGGTTGTTCACGGGTTCGTCTTTTATAGAGACGTCTTTCATGTATTGCGCGTGTAATTCTCGGGGATGGCATGGCTGCCTGTCCCCCCGCGGTTCCAATGTTTTTCCCGCGGGGATCATTCCTTTGTTCCCGAGTCGGTTATTTCCTGAGAGCTAAGCATCCCATCGATGTAACCCTCATATCCTGGATCGCGATAGTACCTGAGTTGGATGGTTTGCGACCGGCACACGTTATTGCAGGTACCGCACCCTCGACAAAGCACGAGATCAATGTTGATCTTTCCCTCATCGTCGATACTGATGGCATCATAGGGGCATGCTTCCACGCACCTGTAACAAACGGAGCAATGTTCTGGATGCTCCACGACTGCCTTGATGAGCTCGATCTCGTATTTTCCCTTTTTGAGGATTTTCCCAGCGCTAGATGCTGCACCTTTTGCATGTGATATGCTTTCGGCGATATTCAAGGGGCCTTGGCATGTACCTGCCAGGAATATTCCCGGTACCTTCGTGGATATCGGGTCCAAGCGAGCGTGGAATTCCTTCAAGAAACCATCGGGAGAATGGTCCAAGCGTAGAAGACTTGCCAGCTCCTTGCCAGATTCACCAAGAACCATGTTTGCGGTAAGAACGACCATATCCACCTCAAGCTTTTTTAGCTTGCCCGGATCCATGGTGTCTTCGAATCGCAATATGAGGTTCCTGGTTTCAGGATCTTCCCACACCCGCCCAATATTGGACCTGATGAAGTGCACGCCTTCCATTCGGGTCATCATGGCATATTCTTCTGACGCTTTCCCAGTGCATCGCATGTCCATGTAGATGATATAGATCTCGCTATCGGGATAGTGTTGCTTGATTAACTTGGCGTTTTTCACCGAGAGCAAGCAACCTACCGAGCAACAATGCTCGTTGGTTCTCGTGTCGCGGGATCCAACACATTGAATCATGGCAATGCGCCTTGGACGCTTTCCATCACTCGGCCTTAAGAGATGGCCAACCGTGGGGCCGTTAGGTGCCAAGATCCGTTCCAATCGCCCTTGCGTGACAACATTTGGGAATTCCTTGTAACCCAAGGTTCCTTTGGAGGGTTCATACTCCTCGAAACCGCAGGCAACAACGATTACACCGAAATCTTCCTCGATGAACTCGTCCTGCTGCTCCAAGTCTATGGAATCAAGCTCGCATACCGTTTTGCACAATCCACATTCAATGCAATAATTCTTGTCAATTTGCACGATTCCAGGAACTGCTTGAGCGAAAGCCTTGTAGATCGCCTTGCTTTCAGCCATCCCGTATTCAAAATCATGTGGACGGAATGCCGGGCAGATATCCACGCACGCTCCACACCCGTTACATGTATTGGTCACGAATCTTGCCTTCTGGCGAATCTTCACGGTGAAATTGCCCACAAAACCTGAAAATCCCACGACCTCGGCATACGTCATGGTCCTTATGTTGGGATGCCGATTAGCTTCCAACATAATGGGACCCAAGATTCATATGCTGCAATCATCGGTGGGAAAGGTTCTATCGAGCTTTGCCATCTTCCCTCCAGTGGTGGGTGCTCGTTCCACGATGGTGACGTTGAAATCCATGTTGGCCAGGTCCAAGGCGGCTTGCAATCCTGCAGCGCCTCCGCCAATGACCAAGGCTTTCTGGGTAACATCCACCGTTTCCGTGGGCACGATTTCAAGCATCTTCGCACGTGCAATGGCACCGTTCACGAGTGAAACAGCCTTTTTAGTTGCAGCTTCCCTGTCTTTCATGTGGACGAAGGATACTTGTTCCCTGAGATCCACGAATTCCAGCATTCGTTTGGGCAGGTTTGCTGCCTTCAACACGCTCTGGAACACGGGTTCATGGGTTTTCGGGGTGCAAGCGGCAATCACGACAGCATCGAGATCCTTTTCCTCGATAGCTTGTTGAATTGCCTGTGCCCCCGCCTCGGTGCAATATGAAAGATGAGTTTCTGCATGCACGACTCCATCACTGCTCTTGGCACATTCAGCCACATGCGGGCAATCCACGACACCTGCGATGTTTATACCTCAATTACAGACAAATACACCGATGTTTTTGGGTTCAGTGTCGCCATTACTATCGCGTTTTGTTTGCGATTTACTCATGTTTTCTCATCCTTGATGAATTCCGATGATATCAAGGATTGAATCGGATTTAGATTGTTTTAATAATGAATGATTTTAATCTTTTTGCTGCTAAAAAAAACCACTCGTCCGGGGTCCCTTCGATATTGGAAGACAGTATCATCAATTCCTTCAAGGCGGGCAATTGATCACGCGAAAAGGTAGGTACCCATGGTATTGATGTCCATGATCTCATGCCAGTCTAGGGATATATCTCGATAACGGTAAATCATTATCAAAAATTATCTGGTCCCCGTGGTATTATATATGCCGGATACTTGATGCATTTGATGCACTTGAGACCGTGATTCAACCACGGGATACCCCAGCTTTTGGTCCCATGGTGCTTAATCATATATTCCGTGATATATCTCGTGCCGTGGAATATGGAATCGCGGATGGAGTGATTGATTCCCATCTCATTGAACGGGTGATCATCTCCGTCTATTTGCTTCGTTGTATTGAAAGAAAGTAATATTCATGAGGTATGGCAAAACATGGTCCTAAAGGATAGGTTAATTGATCCAAGTACACGGTTCTTGCTTTTTGGGGGAAAAGGCGGGGTTGGTAAGACAAGCTCGGCAGCCTGTGCTGCGGTATGGACGGCAGAAAATACGGATAAGTCCGTGCTTATTGTTTCCACGGATCCCGCTCATTCCTTGAGTGATAGCTTGGGGGTGCCAATGGAACCCGGCGTTGTAATGCATTTCCCTGAGATTGGGGAGTTATACGGCCTCGAAATAAGCCCGAACAAGCGCATGGAGGAAATTCAGTCAGTAATGGGCGGTGGCATGGGCATGGGAGACATGGAAGGCATGAACATTCCCATGCTCGGTGAATTGGGAGATCTTGCGAGCATGAATCCCCCGGGTGTGGATGAAGCAATGGCTTTCGGGAAAGTTCTTGAATTCGTTGAAAATTCAGAGTACGATCTCGTGATTTTTGACACGGCTCCCACGGGTCATACATTGCGATTGTTAAGCCTTCCTGAAGTTCTTTCCGGGTGGATTGGCAAACTCATGATGCTAAGACTCAGGTTGGGTAAATTCTTTGGAGCCATCAAGAACATGTTCAAGCGGGATAAGGATGAACAGGATGACTCCCTGGAAATGATTAAACACCTGAAGGAATCGATCGAGGCTGCAAAGGAGGAACTGGAAGATCCAGCAAAAACATCCTTCATTATCGTCATGATCGCTGAGGAGATGGCAATATACGAGACTGAACGGCTCCTTTCTTCCTTGATCACCTACAACATCCCCGTGCATCATATTGTTGTTAACCAACTCTATCCAGAGATCGTGGATTGTGATTTTTGCGCTTCACGGAGGGATTTCCAACGAAAACACATGAAGGGGATCATGGAGCTGTACGGCGAGGAATTCGATGTGATATCGGTTCCCCTTTTTGAGAGGGAAATCAGGAAGTTCGAGCAACTTCGCAGGATGGCTTCCTATATCGTGGAAGGGAATCATTCCTTCCCGTGAATTCCCTTCAATGGAGGTAGACTTGGTTAAAAAATACTTATATGAAATCCAAAGCTAGGAGGTACTTGGCATAGCTGCTTGGAGACCGATCTTTACAATGGTTCACTCTCACGGCATATGATGTATCTCAAAAACATCTTGATGGAATCATGGTGGATGAAGACAAGAGATCAAAGCCAACCCGTTCTCTATCAGGTGGCTTCTCTTTAGATGATGTGGTGTTAAAACCATTGCAAAATGGTGATTACATCGATATTAAAACGTCTTGTGGTGAACTAGCCTCCTTGATTCCTGACCTGGAAGATATGATCTCCAAGGGTCGTAACACAGGGTTGCTCGCGTTTTACCATGATGTATGCATTGGATCGATAATAGGCACATTGGACGTGGAATCTACAGTTGCGGCAAATGATTCCCCCATTCCCTTGCCACACGTAAGGATTTTCTTTCTGGAAGTGAACCGGATTTACAGGGATCATGGCGTGGGAACACTTCTCTTGGAAGAGTTCATCGAGCGCATGAAGCAGAAGGACATTGCTTTTATCTTCGTCTCTGTTTACACGACACACGTGAGCGGTTGGACTTTTTTCGAGAAATTTGGCTTTCAAAAAGAAAAAGTCTTAAGAAATCAAGTCATCATGAAACTATCAATATGGTCTGATTTCGGTGTTGTATCGATCAACGATATCGATGAATGAAGTTAGTGGTGAACATGGTAAAAATCAAGGAAGCAACAAGCGGTGAGAATTCGCTTTTCGTCGACATGCGCAGGATCCACAAGAAACTCTCGAAATCACTCGAGGAATTCGAGGAAAACATCGACGGCATCGAGGATCTTGGAAATACCGAGCGGAAGCAGAGGATAAAGAATATAGCAACGACCATCTATGAGGTCATTGAAGATATCCAAGATTTGAACTTCGTGGTGGATGATCTCATCGGTGATGACTTGATCGAGGTGGATGGGGAAGCTCTTGCCCGTGAAACGGAACTGGTGGACGTGGTGTATGCACTAGTAAATAAATTCGAATCTAGCCTGAAAAATTTCCACAAGACGTATTATAATCGTTCGATCAACGAGAATCTCAAACTTCTCACGTACAATGATTTCCAGCGGTCTTGGCACTCGCTTGAAAGGAAGATGCAGGCAATCATCGATAATCTGGATATCCTCATCAATGATATGGCAGGACTTTGATGAATGAGGAAAAGCAAGGGGTCAAGAAGTCCATATCGCTTCCAACTTGTACCGAACTTTTGGATCCAATACAAACTCCCGGGTGGTGACGGCATCAATGAATAGCACCAACGTGAGGGAAATTGTTGAAAGAGTGCTTGCAGGCGTGAACGTGGATGCGACGAGAGATAGTGGAATCATGTTCAGGCCCTTTCTCTCATGGCTTGAGGGGAATCTTGATATCTTGGATGAGAATGACAATCCCATCCACCTGTCTCAACGGGAGGAAATTTCTGCCGAATTGATGAATGTTGAAATCGTGAATTCTATCGTACAATTTTGCAAGAATAAGTACATTACCTTGCACCCCGACATTTGGAAAGTGTTTAATGGCGTTACCACGTGGCGACTCAATAGTAAGATTATCAGGAACATTCTTCC
>WJJB01000066.1 GCA_014729935.1 Candidatus Bathyarchaeota archaeon
CTGCATGGATTACGTGAATGCCCTTGCTGATCTCGGGATCACGCCCCAACCCTTGCCCCCCGTTCTCGATGGTTCATGGAATTATCCAAGCTATGGGGGTGTGTACCTGTGGATGGGGCGGTACAGGCTCTGGTGGGAAAAGGATGGTTACGTGAGAACCCACACCTTCGTGACCCGTGCGATGCTTCTTGCTGCCGAGATATTGATGGCTAGTCTCGAATCCATTCCCCCACAGATGAACAGGAACATGGAAATGGCATGGCGCCACTTGCTTCTTGCCGAGGTAAGCGATTCCACCGGTCAAACACCCGTTATCACGGAAGTGAAATATTCCTTCATGGAGTCCAATCTTGCCAGGAAAGCTGCAAGGGACGTGATTCAACATGCAAGATCACTACTCGGCCACGAGGATGACGTGAAGCTCTGGATAGATACCAGAACGGGGGATATCAAGGTAGCATCCAGGCAATTAATGTCGAAAATCGAGCAAGACCAGAGAGGGAACCCTACCACACTTGCATCCATGGAACGGGATCTCGGCCCCCTTGGCATTCATACCTTCAACATGCGAGGTGGAAGATTTTCGATACACCAGAGGGTGGATACAAGCGATTTCCCTGGCGATTACACCGAATATTATCTCCAGCTAGATTTCAGGGGAAGACCGACTACCATCATCTCTCGTATGGCAAGTTTCTTCCGCCAAAATACAAATTTCAAGTTTCACGAGAAATTTGACAGGATATATTCCAACTACGTTGGGTTCACCATGCCGATGCGCGAGCAAAAACTCGTGTTTTGCCCTGCCCTCATGGAAGAGCAACCGGTTGATTATGAATTTGGCGATTTCCAGTTCCAGCGAACCATTGGAAAAACGTTCTTACCACTCCCGAACGGCTTAATCGGTATTGGTGAAGACCTGTACTTGGTCAAGCATAACCTGCACGGCAATACTCACATTGCCGCAACCGTGAATATCGAGCAATCCAAGGTAGGTTTCTTGCAAGACTGCCCCCCAGGTACCTTGAAATCATCATGGCGATTCTCGCTCCTCAAGGCAAGCCTCAAAGATGCAGTAATGCGTGCAAACCAGCTTAACGTTAACCCTAGAATATTGATCTAAAGTCCTCAGGCATGGATAAAATAAGCAGGTCTTTACAGGAATCTTGGGAGATGGCATTTCATCAGGATTCTGCCAGTTTCTTAATGGTTTCTAGCAGATCCCTTCCATTTTCGGTGAGTTCATGGTACTTTTTTCCATCCCTTTCCACAAAGCGTATCCATCCGTCCTTTTCTAGTCTATTTGCATGGTACCGAATGGACCTTTTCTCGACCTGAAGCTCCCGTGAAAGCTCAGATTGATACATCTTTCCATTTTCTCTAATTTTTTGCAGGATTTTCAACCTTTTTTCGTTCTTCGTTACCATCGTTGCTTCCTTGTAAAGGGGAAAAGTGCGTTTTATATGCAATCGTGGAAAATATGACATGTAACGCCCAATTTTTTCCTTCTTGATGATCTTGTAATGTTCCAATACATCTAAATGCCAACCGAGTTCACCAGTTGTCAATTCGAGCTTTCTCATTAATTCATTAAGATGAATACCTGGATTTGCAAAAACTAAGCCAATTATCTCTTTCCGAATTTCATGTTCCAGCACTTGTTCCAATGACATCCTGTGAACGGGAATATTTTCTGATCGCAATTTAGCAGCAATATTCCTAAAATAATCAACTTTAGATATCATTAGAATCAGTAGTGTGGAGATCCCCGCTATTATACCCATCACCAAGACTGAAATCCAACTGAAGCCTGTTCTTTCTTCAACTATGGTAAAGTACCCTGGCCCCTCTATCGTGGTGTATAAATAATCCCCTGCAAGACTTGAATTCTCCAATTGCCAAACATCAGACTCTGAATCAGAAAACGGGCGGCTGATCCACCTCAATTTCTCCTTGGCACCAGAATCGGCAATATTTGCCCCATATTGTATGATCGCGCTTGAATCATTCATGTCCATGCCTATAGCGAATCCAAATGAATATCGAAACTGCTTATCATTACCTGGAATGTCGACATTTGAACCAAGTCTCAAGTGCTTTTCGCTGAAATCTGATTTCACGTCAATGTCGAGGAAAAGGTCATCGGTGCCATAAATATGCATGTATAACTCCTTGTGATGAATCTTGTTATCCACATTCAAGTTCAATACCACGGATACATTAGATTCCACGTGGAATATCACGTTGTTAAACATGATATCTTCATTTACTCCAGGATCAATTTCGACCCCCGTCACGTCCCATCCAGATGCTTTTGGCATGGTAGTAATCCCCATGAGTCCAACTAGAAAACACGAGAATAAACCAAGAGTGATTATCTTTCTCAGTTTTTTGTTTCTATTCATGAGTTGCAAGCACCATGGTGATCCTTTCTTTCAAAGATGGTAGATACATGGAGTAAAGAAAAAATTGATGGAAAATGACTTTTTTCAATGCTTGTTCTTTTTCATCTTATATATCACGAGAACCATTCCCATCGTAACCAGTCCAGCGGTTAACGCAGTCAATCCCAGCCCGATTGATGGAGTATTCACAAGAATCCAAGTTGAGAAATGATCAACCTCTGCTATGGCTTCACCATCTATGATTTCAGTTGGCACCTCTATCAATGTATCTCCTTCCAAGTATGCCCACTTATATCCCTTGGTATCACCAACTTCTGCCTTCAATGTGGCGGTGAAGTTAGTGCAGTTCACGCTAATGTTAGCTGCAAACCCGTAGTTGTACCTGAACCGGTTTCTATTACGGATGGTACTGCCATTCTGGAACCCATCCATGTTTTCCTTGCATGTCATATTCATTAATACTGGCTGCGAACAATTAATTTCAACTGTCACAGTTTTCTCTCCGATTGACATGGCATCCACATCCATGGTAACATTGATGGGGGAATTCGTGCTATTGATTCTCAAGCGCGTCCGAGCCATGAACCTATACGTTTGAGATTCACCAGCATTCTGGTGTGCGTTATGCGTGTTGGTACTCACCGGTATATCACTTGTTTGGATGGCTCCCATGCTGGTGGCGGTAAATGATACCAAACCTATCAACATCAGGGCTCCAAACAACATGATTGAATATTTTCCTTTTTTCATGGTAAATCACCAAATCTTGGCACAAGATATGTTACCGGAGTTTTTCTTTTAAAGAAATTAGCATGTCTTTTCCCCCTCCTTAACTAATTCCCATAATCACCAGATCTTCCTTTGAATAGGAGTGGCACATGTTGAAAAAAACACGAGAGAAAAAGGAAGGATATTACAAGATCAAAGTTCAAGCAATTTCGAGATGAAATCCTTTCGTAAACCCGATACGCCCCAGAGTTCCTTGAAATAATACTCCCCGCTTTCCTCTAACCGCATTACTGGGGTGTACACCATGCATCCATCGATGTCGCAAAACCGTTGGATGAATTTCTCATCATCAAGCAATTTCTTTTTCACGTCATCTTCTGCCAAGGACCACTCGTCAAATTTAATCTCCTGTTCTTTCAACCAATCTTTTAATTGCTCACATTTATCGCAGTTAGGTTTCGATATGACTTGGAATTGTTTCATGGTGGTTTCTTCCCTCCAAATGATGATTTGGAATGAGTGATTAAACTACACTTGATATAAGTGTGTTACTCTCATGGCTGATATGTGATCGAGTAAACCAGATTATGCACTACTCGTGGTTACCCTAGGGCATAACATTCAAGAGCTCCTGAGACATGATCAATCCATGGAGAAACTTGATCGAGTGATGAAACTCCTTGAAATGCTCGATTTACAAGGCTGGCTAATTGCGTGTGTTGAGGATAGCGATATTCACTCGGCATATCTCCTTGGAATTCGAGCTCACTCGCGCCATTTCCTTCTCATTGATGCAGGTGGAAATCACGTGATACTTGCCACGAGGATGGAAGCAAGCATGATTGAAAACGCTACAACGGGATGGTCCGGAACAGTCAAGGTGCTTGCACCTGGATCCTACAAGGAAATGAATGAACGGCTCGAAAAACTCCTCCATGGCAAGAAAATCGCACTCAATTATGGCGAAAAATCGTTCCACGGTGATACAGCTTTTGCCGACTACCTTCGAGCAGGACAATTGCAAAGCCTGCACGAGATCGCTCCGACTTGCCAATTCGTATCTTCCAAGGAGTTATTATTTAACTTGCGAGCTTCCAAAACCAAGGGGGAACACAAAGCGTTGGAAAAAGCAGTCAAGATCACGATTGAAGTGCTCGAGTCCCTTCCAAGCAAGGTAAAACTTGGCATGAGTGAAAAGGAAGTCCAAGCACTAATCCATTACGAGTACATGAAGATTGGCGAGCCATCTTTTGAGACCATAGTGGCATCTGGTTATAATTCCGCTGATCCCCATCACAATTCAACCGGAAAGAAAATCAAGAAAGGGCCATTGCTCGTGGATACCGGCATACGAGTTGATGGTATCTCCTCCGATATCACGTGGACCTATTATATGGGAGGGGAACCACCTGAACCGTTCACCCGGGCATACAATGCCTTGCTAGAGGCCAAGAATGTTGCAAGGCAATACATGAAAGCGGGAGAATGCACGAGAATTCCCAGCATCAAGTGCAGGGAGAAACTCGCCTCTTTGGATTACGATCACGAAACATTATTCATCCACACGCTCGGTCATCCGCTGGGTTACGAGGTTCATGATATTGGCACGAGAATGTCTCGTACCGCCCCGGAAGACTCGAGATTCCCCGAAGGTGCCATTTACACGTGTGAACCGGGTTTATACTGGCAATCAAAGTATGGAATCCGCTTGGAGGATGACCTGATCATCCATGAAGATGGCCCACGGAGGATTTCCGAGGTTCCCGGGGATCCCATCATCATCTGAAGCGATCCAGGCAACTAGTTAGCCAATCATTCACTATACCAGACTCCTGGCAACTGGATACAGTTGATGACTAGTCGCGGATTTTTTGGAAAAAGTTGGACATCATCGCCTCGTGGCCCCGGGCGTGGATTCAAGGGTTTTTCAAGTCTTGATGGAATGTCATGCCATGAATGCAAATATTCTACCTCACCATTCCCGTTTC
>WJJB01000067.1 GCA_014729935.1 Candidatus Bathyarchaeota archaeon
CACCCCCCCCGATGTGATCGAGGCAACCAAGAAGGCACTCGATCAAGGTGCAGGTTGCGTGTATGCTCCAACCAGGGGACTTCCCAGGTTCAAGGAGCTGATCGCCAAGAAATTCAAGGAGGAAAATGGTATAGATGCTGATCCAGAAAAAAACATCATTGTGGCGAACGGGGGCAGCGGGACCATCACCTTAGCCTTCGCGAGCATATTTAACCCTGGTGACGAGCTTCTCCTGTTTTCACCAAATTTCGTCTCGTATTTCTACGTCTCGCGCTATTTCGATGCGAGGATCGTCGAGGTTCCACGGGACGGGGAATTAGCCCCATCCTTGGATTCGATGGAAGGCTCTATCACAAGTAAAACCAAGGCAATTCTAATTAATTCACCAAATAATCCCACCGGCCATGCTATCTCTAGAAATGATCTTGAAAGTATATGTGATGCATGCATCGAGCATGATCTCTATCTCATCAGTGATGAAGTCTACGAGAAATTTCTTTACGATGGCAGGGAGCACGTGAGTCCTGCATCCTTGAACGGCATGGGTGATCGAACCATCACGCTCAATGCGTTATCAAAAACATTCTCCACGACAGGTTTCAGGGTGGGATACCTGGCAGCTAGTGAGGAAATCATCCCGCTGATGGAAAACTTCTTGCAATACACCGGAGCAGGTGTGAATCACCCTTGCCAAGATGGGGGTATTGCTGCCATGGAATTATTACTCGATAATCCTGGTTTCATGGAGAAAATCATTCATGATTACGAGAAACGAAGGGATATCTGCCATCGAAGGTTAAACGAGATGGGATTACCATGCCCGTTGCCAGGAGGTGCATTCTATGAAATGCCCTCAGTTGAAATGACTGGAATGAGCGGGGATGTATTTTCAAGAGAACTCGTCAGGAATAAAGGAGTGGCGGTGGTGCCGGGAGGGACATTTGGTTCCCATTCAAGGAATAGGGTGCGAATATCTTACGCGTTACCAGAGGTCAAGCTCGTTCAGGCATTGAACAGGATGGAGGCATTCATTAAAGCTT
This sequence comes from Candidatus Bathyarchaeota archaeon, assembly GCA_014729935.1. GTDB lineage: Archaea > Asgardarchaeota > Lokiarchaeia > Sigyniarchaeales > Sigyniarchaeaceae > WJJB01. The sequence goes on from WJJB01000067.1 coordinate 1,041, forward strand.
CGTGAATCATGGCTCGCTGGATGGAGATCGAGCCATTCTCCACATTTTCATTCTTCCATCGGAAGAGACCGTGTACAGCCTGCCATGCTTGTCATCAAGGGCAAATTTTTCAACTGTTTTCTCATGGGCGTTCCACCAGAAACCTGCATGAATGAAATTACCGTGTCCATCCAAAATGTACCCGGCAATCGTCCCATCACCCCCCGCAGCAAGAATCAATGGAAGGCGATGGGGTGGCGAGGAGGTCCCCACCATTTCCCCTGCAATCGCTCCTGCAACTGGATGATTGCGGGACACGCTGATAACATCCAGCACCTTTCCCTGGCGTGTATCAATTCTTGACTCGATCAACATTTCTCGCGTATCGAGAAGGCAAATGCAGCCATCCATTCCAGCTGTGATAATCTTCCCGGTAGATTGCACAGGTGTTAATGAGAAAACCGGACCCTCGTGAACCTTCACTCCAGTATCCCGCAATCCATTTCCATGGTCTTTTGCCATCAATTTCAGTACCACACCATCCACGCGCCCAGCCAACAAGCATTCTTCACCAGACCTCGGTTGGTATAACGAGAGAACGCCGCGACACTGGTAGGTTTCCCATTCCCACATGGAGACCAATGTACTGGCATTCAAGGCGTGTATCATGCCATTCAAAGAGCCCGTGTACAATATCCCTGCAACCGCATCAAGAATCGAGCAGTAAATGCCCCTAGAACTTGGCAATTCCTTGCTTCTAACCATTGAATGATCTAATAGTGACCTGATGGCGATAACGCCATGATCGGAACAAGTATAGAGCAGGTTTTCGCTTTTAGAGAAATGAAGCGATTCTATATTACCCCTTGGTGATGATATCAGGCTTGAATCACCCGATGTCACATCTATCACGTGGATAATCCCCCCTTCCCCACCTGCTGCCACGGTCTTGCCATCGGGAGCTATTGCCACGTTAAACAGCCGTGGATGCCCCGTGGTACGTTCCGATCGTGTATCCACAAGCACGCGAGAATCTAGTAACGCAGTTGCATCAAGAGAGCGGGGGTATTCCTTGCGAGAATCGTGCACTTGGCATCACGAGCTAAAAACCCCCGGTGCGACTTAAACGCGTTCTTTATCAGGGATAATGTTCTTTTCCAAGGAACCAGATTTTCTTCCATCAGGTGGATCCATGGATTTCCCCACGGTTTCCCATGTTGGTGGTATAAGTAGCAAGAATGTCTTGAGCCAACTGAATGAGGAATGGAGCAAGATCGTCATCTCATTAATGCAATGCGAATCCACGAGAGGGGACGTATTTTACCATTCTTTAGTTCCACGTCTTCTTGGGTTCCGATTTTCACGTCCTCCACGTGAAACCCGTCGAGTTCACTTGCAACGGCCTCAAGTGCCAATCGCACTGCCAAGTTGATGCTATTGCCCCACGCTTGCAACACGATCTCGTGCATCTCTTTCGATTTTTCTTTTATTTCATCCTTGAAACGAACATCCCGATCTATCCTAACGAGAACGTGCCTATCGTCCAAGTTATTACCCAACTCTTGCAATAGAACCATGACTCACATCTCCCTGTATTCTTCGCCCGTGGAATTTTTAAAAGCTTGGTTGGAGATGGTGCCAAGGGATCTCAAGGAGGTGCTTAGATCGACTGAACCTTTGCAGGGGGGTGGAACGTCTTCCCCTGGCCCGTGCGCTTGATTACATCCATGAATAATTCTTGACCATCCTTTCCCAACAATCGTATATCGCATGTATCACCCGAGAATACCAAGCAGGTGACGCCATGCTCCAAGATACCAAAGACGTGAGAACTCTTGATGATATCATTGCTCACGTTATCATTTTCCAACTTACCAGAAAGGATCCCGTCCCTTTCGTGAAGGTGGGTACGCCCCTTCCAGATGTAATTTGGTGTGCCCTTGAGGCGCCTGGGATCCCTCACGCTGGTGCTCAAACCACCGCCACCGTTTCCGCACAAGATGTAATTGGTACCGCCCCATGGCGCCTCCCTGCTTCGCCAGTAGATCTCCCAGGCATGGTCATGGCCATAAAACACCATGTCAACCTTGTACTCATCGAAAAGGGCTCTATAGGCTATATCATACCAATTCATGAGATTTGCCGAGTCCATTGAACTGTAAATTGGATGGTGCAGGCATATGATTTTCCATAAATGCCTTTCCGCTGCATCCGCGAGTGCCTTTTCAAGCCACTCCATTTGTTCATCCGAGATAACCCCTTGTCCCGCCCGAGTTTGCCCCGCATTGGTTGAATCGAGCATGATGAACCTGCAATTCGCATAGGTAAACTGGTAAAAACCACCGATGGATGAATCTGGATAGGGATTCCGAAACGTTTGGATGAAATGCGCGTAAGTTTCGGGATGGTCGGTGTCATGGTTGCCTGTCACGTGAAGGATGGGAAATCGGCTGGGAGCGTGGTGAACTTGGTGAAAATAGTCATTCCAAGCGGTTTCCTGTCCACCATGAGTTATACAATCTCCGCAGCTTATTAGGAACCGTGAATCGGGGATGTCATGGTGTATCCTATTTAATAACCAAGATATGTTATTGTGGATATCGCTAGCGATGCATGCCGTGAATGGATGTTGGCTTCCCGCTTCCGGGGCTGTAATGAAACTGTATACCGGTTGTTGATCCCGCTTCTTGAGATCCTCAGGGCGAGAAATCTGGTAATAATAGGTGGTGCGTGGTTCCAAATCTTCTAAAAGGAACGAATGGGTGGTGGCGGGTGGATCTGCATCATGTACCAGTTTCGTTTCGAGGCTATCGGGGGACAAGCCATGCATTAACCATGCGTTCTTGCTGAAAAATTTCGATTGCCACGTGACCCTCATGCTCGTTGAAGGATCGATAGTGAACTCGGAATATGGTCCCCAGCACCTGAAGGTACTCGCATCCGACCAGCCATAATCGAGCTTCATCAATATGTGCAATGGTTCCTTGAATAAATGGGTTAGCCTTCATTGTATGATTTCTCTCTCACGAACACTAATATTAATAACTCTTGGGAAAGATCATATTCCTCAGAACCATCACGAACACAATATAACGAGGATCTGAAGAGAAATGAGCATCACATCATCTCAAAAAGTGCTATTTGCCATCGTTTACGTGGTTTCCTTCGTCTTGATAGGATTGGGGGCGATCTTTCTCATGGCCGCAGCATGGGATCCCATGCGTTTAGTTACCGGGGGAATCATGATTGGCGCGGGGATGGCATTAATCATTGGCGTTCGCCTGCGGCAGAAAGTGGTCGTGGAACAGAAGGTAACCTTGAAACCATCACGAATCAAGGACATGCAATGCAAGGAATGTGGAGCTAACTTGACGAAGGAAGAGATTAGCATCAAGCATGATGTTGTGATAGTTAAATGCGCCTACTGCGGGGCATTATACGAGATGTCAGACGAGCCTATATGGTGAATGAATGCATGGAATCTCGGAAAACAACCAAAAAAGTTCTTTTTATCATCTTCGGCGTGGTGCTTGTATCTTCATGCATCCAATTAAGCATGACGCAAGATGAGCAAAATGAAGCACCATGTCCCTCGTGGGAACCAAAATCGGAACGTGGAATCCAGCAATCATCGATCCACGAGGCGGATTACGATTTCGACGTGACGAACGAAACGGTAAACATCTTCGTCCAATATAATGGTTTGCTCAAGGTGGAATACTATATCACGTTTGATGTCGATGATGGACCAATCGAATACATTGATCTTGGATTACCACAGGGATTGGATAGATCTACCGCCGTCGCGAACATTACCGTGGGCGGCATGGATTACCAGATAGCCAAGTCGGATATTGGTCCTCCCGATAGGAGTTATATCGATCACGGAACCACGATATACTTGGGTAATTCACGCGAGATATTTCCTGGCGAGCAGGGGACGCTCCATTTTATCGGCAACTTGTCCAACATGCTTTACAAGGACTCGCAGAATAAGAGCAAGGCATCATTCAAGTTCGCACCCACGTGGTTCGATAATAGCATTGGTGGATACTTCGTTCAAGACTACCAAGTGACATTCTACTTCCCCCCCAACGAGGTTGACGGTTCCCAGCTGAGATGGCACGAGATAAACGATCCCGATTGGAAAGAGCCAACGTATGGCTTAGCAAACTTCACGAACCCATTGGAACAGCGCTTGTATTACCGCTGGTATTATTCCTCCATCTCGCACGAGAAACACGTATTTGGAGCATCGTTTCCCGTTAGCTGGGTGGCGGATGGAGTGGTGCAACCAAATCCGGCGGTGACTAATGCCATTTGGACGGCTCTCGTGATTTTTGGAGGGATAACGGTAGCTATCAGTGCCGTTTATCTTGTTTCAAAATACCAGAAAAAACGGAAGACGCAATACTATCCCCCCGTTCAAAAAAAGAAGAACCCCTTGGGAGGAATGGTATGCTGCGGGTTCTGGGTCATGATCATCCTTGTAGTCGTCTTCTTCGAGCACTTGGCGACCATCCTGTTCGCGCTGAGCATCGGCTTGGTGGTTGGTGCATTTGCATTCATCGCATATTTCGTTGCTCGCTGGATCGATAAGCGCAGGATCAAGTACGAGAAACCAAAATTGAGCATCGAATGTGCGGGGGTCAATAAAAACCTCACGGTGCCCGAATCAGCCATCCTCAAGAACACGCCGCTTGGCAGGGTTATTTTCTTGATTTTATTTGGCATGATGAAGAAGGAACTCATCTCAATCGAATCCGAGAAGCCATTATTATTCGGCCGTGAGAAAAAGCTCTTCTTGGATAATCTTCGTAAGATGGACGAGAAAGGGCGCAAGATCAGGGATTACGAGCTTGATATCTACGAGGCGATAGATCCAAAAACGAAGAAAATGAGGGAATCAAAGCTGAAGGATGCCCTCATCAAGATGATCAAGAAGGTTCACAAGAAGATGGTCGGTTTTGACTTGCAAGCAACTATCACCTATCACGAGAACCTGATGAAAAAAGCATGGAAGCAAGTGCACGACAGCAAGGGAGAGATTAACTTGGATGAGATCGAGGAGGAATTTGAATACATGTTACTTGATGACGAGTTCGAGGACAAGGCACCCAGGGTCTTTGGTCACCGCCCAGTCCTAGTGCCGCACTGGTACCGCTCCTACTACTGGTGGCGCCGGCCCGGCGTCATTACAGGGATACCGGGGCGTGGTGTTGGCACGTTGGGCGGAAGGATCGGGGGTGCTTCTTTCAATATGGGTTCATTTGCCAATTCCATTGCAACGGGATTGGAAAACGTCTCAAACAACATTGCCACCAACGTGTCCAACTTCTTCAATTCGATCGTTTCCAAGGTCTCCCCACCCCCACCAAAATCATCGGGTGGAAGTTTCAGTGGTGGTGGCCGTAGTTACGGGGGACACTCTTGTGCTTGTGCCTGTGCGTGTGCATGCGCTGGTTGTGCCTGCGCGTGCGCCGGTGGCGGACGGTAAGGATTTTATTTTCCTTTCGTTCTCTCTTTGGGATTCATTTCACAATCCATTTTTTTCCTTCTTGCCATTATCTACATGAAAGCCACGAACTTTTGTTTAGGTCTTGATAATTAAAGGAAGAAGGCCCTTCATCTTCATTGTAGATAGATTTCGCCTTCCAGCAACTTGTACTACGTCGTTACTTGGTTCAGATGGCGGGATGTTTCAACCTCGGCGAATGGCTTCGCCATGGTGGCATGCAATTCATGCTACGGGACTACCACAATTACATGAAGCTGCAGGAAATGGTGGGTGCTCAAGCAGATCACGATGCGAGACTACACCTGAAGACGGTCGCGTCATGGTAATTCACGGGTAAAAAAATAAAATAGGAAGAGAAAACGTGGAATTCAATAGGCTATATCAAATTCTATGCTTTTTCTTTCGATAGATAACAGTCGCAACCACCACTACACCTACAGCTGCCGCTATGACACCAGTCCAGCCCCATAACCCGAGCTCGAATCCCTTTTTGATAATTCCGGGGCCGGAATTCACCACGGGGGTATCGTATTGTGCAAGCTCTATCCCTATGGTCATGTTGAAATCATCACTGGACCCGTCACCATCTGGATTGAAGTAGATGTAAAAATCCCTTTCAAACGCCCCAAATTCCACGGAATAGTAGCCATTGTTTCCATTATCTATGAATTGCCCCCGCATGTAATTCGATCCGGTACTCACAAATGGAACATAGTTATAAGGCCCGACAGGTCCGTTAATCTTCCAATTGGGATCTGGGAAGATGAAGTTGATGCCACCACCATAGTCGTATAGCGTGTTGGGAACAGGAGACTCTTCCAAATCTTGGCAGTTTTCAAACATGGCAACGAGTTGGGTCCATCCATATTGCTTGCCGTTCTTAACGCGCAGGAGCATCCCATATTCGTGCATATCGTCATTGTGGTTGGTGTATTGGTGACTATAATCTGAGATATCATTGAATGATTCAGAAAAGTTTAAACCATCATTTCCCAAGTCAAAACCATCATCCGTTCCTCCAGGTCCACCTGCGTGGAATTCCGGTTCAGCACTTCCAAGATTTATAGTATCCCTGTAGATGCGACTCCCACAATCCTCTAATCTCATGCTCAGGACCAAGGAATCGTTAAGATATTCGGACCAAGTAAGGTCGGCGAGCTCGTATGGAGCGGCAAATATGCAATACTCACCTGGCACGAAAAACGTGAATAAGTTGGTTTCAAATTGCCTTGCGCTTGCAGATGATGCATTGGAGAAGGTTAATGTGGCACCATCATCTCCGTAGTTGTACAGGTATTTCTTGTTTGGATAGAAGTTATTTGGACCCATGATACAATAATAGATGCTGATAGCTGATGTATTCGAGGAATTCAGGAAGGGATTCTCTGAAATCTCGATTTCCGAGTGCAATCGCATGTAGGTAAATTCTTCAACCGTGAACCGGAACACTCGTGGAACTAGCGAACCATGGTCATCCAACACGTTCTCGAACTCGTAGGTGTTGTACAATGACTGATCAATTGGCTCCCAGTCGTTTGATCCAGAACTGTTATATACACCCTCCCAAGGTTGAAGCTTCTCACCATAAATCGCTCCTTTCAACTCGGTGATACTCATGTTTATCAATACATTATATGAGGTTAGATGGTTATCAAGAGACATGATGTATGTCCCCTTAGGGCAGAAATAAGCCAAATCATGACTTGAAGTGTAGAACCCGGTCGCGATATAGGGAAGCCAACTCACGCCGTGATCGGGAGTTATACGATATAATCCCTCAATAGAGGTTGAACCAATGGTTAGCGTGGATGCATTTATCCTTATAACCATATCCTTCGATGTTGTTATCTTGAGATGGGCGTATTCAAAGGCTTTAACTTGATGTATCTTGGTCGTGCCGATTTTTTGATTTAGCATCTCATCTTTATCAAACCGTGCGTAGTGGGTCACAACGTCCTGCCAAATCTCCTCTATGGCAATCATGAGCACTTTGCCATTGCCGTTGGAAATACGATGGTCGGAAGGATCAGTTGTAACAGAATAGACCTGCTCATTCGGGTAGGCTATTAATTGGCGGACTGAACCACCAATTGAGGAAATCTCATAAGAATACCCCTCCCTGCTTGAAATTGAATGGGAGAAAGAATAATAACTGAATTTCTTCCCAGGATCAATCGAGGAAAGTGGATCATCCCCTCCAATATGGAGTTGGCCTGAGGTTAATCCCTTCCTGGGTATTTTTTTCATCTCGAAGTATGCGGAGACTCCCGGTGAAAAGGTATTCCTGAAAGCTATCAAGTGTCGCCCAGAATATTTTGGAACGAAAACGTAATAATAGATATTCGTCCCAGGAATATTATAATCACCAGCAACTTGAAGGGTATATCCTTGAGGGCCGATGATGGTTGGGTTTCCCCCGGGAAGCGAGGTTACAAAGTTCCCAGATATCTGGGTAATCATGAATAGATAAGCGTAATGTGCTTCAAGGTGGGAAATCACGTTGAATACCGAAAGTGAATGATTGATATCCACGAGTTTTTTATTACCCGGGTTGACTGTTATTCTTGAATCCACCAGCCTGTACTGGTAGGAGCCGAAATTATCCTCTATACCAAATCCAGGTGTATTGATGTACGTGGAATTTGTTGACATGACCCACCTTACCGATGAGCTTGGTTGACGCGGGTCGAATCCTTCAATCCTGGTGCCAAAACGAGCAGGATAATTTAATATGGGGTCCTGGTGTGTTGATGGGATTGCATCTAAAAACGTGAAATCTTCATTAATCAACGCATGGTATCCAGGTGCGTTCCCGGATATTTCCAAGTTATGTAAATCACTCCTAACGTTCAGCGCACCGAAGGAAACTGGATCATCTTGGGATATCTCCACTGAAAGTTTCCCACCGGAATGGAACGTTCCAGCCAGTACAGGAGTCATGCATCCTGCCATCACTGAAAGAAAAAAGAGCAATACAAATCCAATAGTTGCGTGCCTCTTGTTATTCATTGTTGATTCGCCTCTTAAATGCTATCATCTTGATAGCACCTGATGAAGGTATAGGTCACACTCTAATGAATCTTTCCCAACATGTGACACCATATCCACGAGAAATCTAATCGGAGTCCTTTCTTCCATTAGGAAGTTTCCCCGTTGAATTCTTGCGACGCTTGAAAGTAAAAAGAATTTTCCGTATCTTCTCGGGATACTTGCATTGCAAGACGATAAGAATAACAACAACCCCAATTATGGAAAAGATAGCCACGAGCCACCCAAATTTAAAATTCGAGGGAGACAATGATAATAAAACGTTATTGGAAGGAGGACTGGAAGTAATTCTATTTTCCGCTATCACGACATGGTACCATCCTAACGTTTTGGAATCACTGACGTAAAACCACGTGTCATTCGCGGTGCCTACCGTGAGGACCGATGAATTGATTTCACTGATATGGGTAGGATACGCGTATATCGTGTAATGATCAGCACCAGGAATCCCCGTCCATGAGAATATTCCAGTTGCTAAGCTGTGCTTGGAAATAATTCCTTGAATGAGGTGTGGAGCTGATAGCGATGAGGGGATACTTTCCGTGATTGAAAAGGTGAATGATCCAAGGCAATCAGGGATATTCTCGTAGAAATTGGCAAGGTCTGAACCATTACTTAAAACCAAGGGAACGGTTCCGTTCAACCAAAGCTCAAGCTGGTATTCCCCTTCAGGCAATGGAAGTGGGAAATCGTGGGGATGGGAGCTTGTGAATTCCTTGAAGGAGGAATTCAGCATCCAACTACTCTCATTGAATGAATACACCCTCCAGGAGAGATTCATTCCAAGGTGAGCAAGTTGATTGAACACAGTAATATCAACAATATCATCCTCCTTGAACGCACTACCGTTCATGATACTTGGAAACACCAACGGGGAGAAATGGTATACGGGATCGAATGTTGTCAAGGTTTCTTCAAGACCCAAGGAATGAATGATCGTCCCGTTGAAATCCGCTTCTTGAATGATCCACGTGCCATTCTCTCTGCTTGAAACCAAGATCCTGCCATTCGGTAGCATTTGTGCTCCCGAGATGGATGATTCGTTCAATGCGCTCTTGTCTTGGGATGACCACCGGATACTTCCATCCAAATCATCCACCAGTAGCAGGTTTCCAGTGCCATTAACCAGGAGAATCGTCCCGTTTCCAAGCTTGGTTGCCGACCGGGGAGCATGCATGGCAGTACCGTTCAATGATGCATTAAGATTCCAGAATATATCTCCTGCAGGGTTTATCATCACGATGGAATCATCCATGGGAATCGTGAGTAAGGTGGTTCCATCAGTAAGCATTGCAATATCACCCAAGGCATTTTGGTTGGAGAAATTCACGCTAATGCCGTGAAATGAATTATAGCTTGATACATTCCAGAACTCGATAACCGAGCCATCATGCATCAGTTTTAATATTGAATTGGTAATCGTGGAGCTTATCATGAAAGCATTCTCCCGAGCCACGAAATCGACATCAACAAATCCTTGGATCCCCCCTTCGACCGGTGCGGAGAGCAAGGTTTGAATCAAGCTGCTAGATGGCTTCCTTTCGAATATTCCAGTTATCTTGGTTCCATTCATGAATTCAATCGTTGCTGAAACGATAATCCTCCCATCAGGAATGGATTCAATATCGGTGATGTTAACGTGCTTGAGCAGGTAGGAGTCCCAAGGGATCACCTTTATTTCCTCGATCACTCTTCCCGAGGAACTGGTCAAGTAAGCATTTGGCTGATCCTTCTTACACAGAATCATGTTATAGCTCGTGTCATTCATCGAATCTAAGGAATTCGTGAAATCTATCGTGAACGAAACGGTCGTGGCGTTGGATTGGACAAGTCTGCTGGAATCATGACCAAGATACACATCACGAGTGCTTGCCCATGCGTGCAAGGTATACTGGTGTCCATTTTCAACGGTCTCCCATGTACGTCGCGTGTAGGAAACTGGTGATGGATGAATCCATGTACCGGTGGTGTCATCATGCACCCTATAAGACAGATCCGAACCGGGTTGGGTTGTATCCAACACGATTGGAACCACGGGACCCGCCTCCAAGGAGTGATTCCCTGGAGAAAGGATGATGGCTTCGGGTTCATTGATATTGATGATATCAACGTCATAAATGGGATTGGGTGTCTCCAGTTCCCAAGTGATATCACCCGTTTCCCTGTCTATTGTGAATACCCTCGATTTCGTTCCCAGTTCTGTTTTACCATCACCAATAACAATGATGTTACCCAAATGCATGTCTGCATCCCTCACCCATCCCATTGGTTGATCGATTCCAGCTTGCGGGAAATATGACC
>WJJB01000068.1 GCA_014729935.1 Candidatus Bathyarchaeota archaeon
ATAAAGGGTTTACATGAGGATGGAATGCTTGAAATGCAAGAAATACACACGGGGGGAAGACCAAAGCATTTATACCGCTTATCAGCGGCAGGCATGAAAAGATTACTGCAAGTGAAACAACAGTTGCATGATTTCTTCACGAGAATGCAGGAAGAATTTGCGTACTTGTTTGACGAGAATTTCAGCGTGGACGTGTTTCTCGACAATGCAAATTTCACCGATCATGACCCGCTTGACCATATCTTGGAACGTGATATTCCCATTGATGAAAAGATCGAGCACTTGGAAAGCATCGAGCAAGATCTCGAGCAAGCACTCCAGCGCGTTCGCGAGTTGAAGGAGGAACTTATCAAATGAACTCACTAGCCATGATCTTCAAGTATTGGTTGAAATCAAGAAAAAAATTCATCGCGGCCATTGCCATGCTTGCGTTATCGACGGTATTCAGCTTGCTACTACCAGCGATTATCGGCAGGCTTATTGGCAGGCTAACCCCGGACGAATTTGGTATCATTGGCGATCCACTCACCGTGACCGAGCTTTCCTTCATGATACTTCTCGGCATGGTATTCGCCTTGGGGGCATTCATTTTCAACAGGACGGCACGGATCCTCAATGCGGATGTGGCTTCAAAGGCAGTCTACCACATTCGCAAGGACATCTACGATTCCATATATAGCCAATCATTCGCGTATTTTGACAAGCAGGAAACCGGGCAGCTCGTTGCCCGGGCAACATCGGACGTCGAGCAAACGGAGATGCTGTTCGGGTTCGCGCTCAACCTTGGTTTCCAAGGTGGATTGTCATTGATCGGTGTTATCATTGCCGTGATGATAACACCTTTCTCGTGGATATTCTTCCTTTTCATACCACTTTCCTTGATATCGGCGACATTGCTTGCCTCCCGGTTGAAGTCCATATTTCTTGAAGCACGGGATGCATTCGGGAACCTGACCAACACGCTGCGGGAAAATATCGTGGGATCACAGGTGGTCCGCATTTTCTCCACGCAAGGGAAGGAAAGAGAAAAATTTAGGAGGAACAACGAGAGATTCAAGAATGCATCCATAAAAAGCGTTAAGTACACGTCTATATTCATGCCCTTGAATCTAGTCATCGTGGGACTCATGTACATTGCAATATTCTATTTCGGGGGAGGTGCGTACATGAACGGCACCATTTCAAGCGGTATGCTCTTCACAGTACAAGCATACGTTGCCCAGACGATCTTCCCTCTCTTCATCATTCCCAGCATACTTACCATGTATTTCCAATCAGATGCTGCCCTCACCAGGGTACGTGAGGTGATAGACTCTGCGCCAGATATCCACGAACCTGAGGAAGGGATTCCCGCAGCTGGCATAAAAGGAAAGATTGAATTCAATGATGTATCATTCGGGTACACCCCGAGATCCTTGGTATTAAAGAAAATATCTTTTAACGTGGATCCTGGCAAGAAACTCGCAATTATCGGCACCACGGGTTCCGGGAAATCAACGATCATCAATCTGGTGCCGAGGTTTTATGACGTGGTGGGAGGAGAGATTCTCATTGATGGGAAAAACGTGAAGGGGTACCAACTCAAGGAATTGCGGAAGCAAATCGGAATCGTCTCGCAGGAAACTTTCCTATTCAACAGGACAATTGCTGATAACATCAGGTTCGGGAAGGAAGAGGCACCCCTGGACGAAATCATCAATGTGGCAAAGGTGGCAAATATTCACGATTTTATCACTTCCCTGCCGGAAGGATACGATACCATCGTTGGGGAACGGGGTATGCGCCTCTCTGGCGGTCAAAAACAACGCCTATCCATCGCCCGTGCATTGCTCATAAATCCCAAGATCTTGATCTTCGATGATAGCACCAGTAGCGTTGATGTCGAGACGGAATACCACATCCAGCAGGCATTATCCATGTTTGGCGACACGACGACCATCATCATCACCCAGCGCGTCTCCACAATTAGGGACGCCGACAAAATTCTGGTGCTGGACAAGGGAAGGGTAGTGGGATTGGGAACGCACGAGGAACTCCATGGAAATAACGCCCTGTACACGCAAATATACCAGACACTTTTCCAAAAACAACAATCCAATGAAAAGAAAGGTGGAGGTAACACGTAATGCCTGATTTAAAAAAAAATGAAGGGAAAAAAGCCACTTACCAGCCAGCAGGCGTCAAGCACGGACCAATGTTTGCACAGGGACCCGTTTCGCTCGACCACGAGAGAAAAACCATCTGGTCCTGGATTTTCGGCCACTTGAGTGAATACAAGGGCAGGTACATCGCGTTCGGTGCATTCTTGGTAATATCATCTCTCGTGATGTCCTTTTCACCCATCATATCACAAGTCATCATCGACCAAGCGATAATCCCGAAAAAATTCACCCTCTTGATGAATTTCTCCCTGCTGTACCTGGTTTTGATGGTGGGAACGGGGATCCTGACCTACATTGGCATGTTCAACATGCAGCGGGTGGGGCAGAACATCATCTTCAACATCCGTAACGAGTTGATGGAAAAGCTGCAATCGATGTCCATGTCGTATTTCGACCAGCATCTTTCCGGCGATATTATTTCCATCACCACGAATGACGTTGACCAACTGAATAACCTCGTGGGGAGCCAACTTGTACAGATCATAACCAGCCTTATCACCCTCGTGTTTAACATCATTTTCATGTTCATCCTGCACCCCGTGCTTGCGTTGATTGCCTTGGTTGCCTTTCCCATATACGTGATAGCCACCAGGGTCTTCAAGCGGGTGGTTACCGGAGCGTTCAAGGACGTTCGAAAGAAGATGTCCAACGTGACTTCATCGATCCAAGAGAACATTGCCGGTGCCAAGGTGGTCCAAGCTTTCGGGCAGGAAAAGAAGGCAGCCAGGGAATTCGACCAGGCGAACATGGCAAATTACCAAGCTTCCTTCAAGGTGCGCAAGATCATGAGCACGTTCTTTCCCCTGATAGGTTTCATCTCATCCATTCTCACCGCCCTCGTCCTATATGTTGGAGGTTGGCTTAACTTAGAGGGTATCGTGATTCTTGGATTTACCGCCTCACCAGGCACTCTAAGCGCGTTCAATGGTTTTCTTGCCCAGTTCTTCAGGCCCTTCATGACGCTCATGCAGTTCCAGCAGATCATTGAATCCGCCATGGCGGCATCCGATCGCGTGTATGGACTGCTTGAAGAGGAATCCGAGTTACCCGATCCCGACGAGAGTCAATCAGGACATCCCGAATCATCAGGCACGATAGAATTCAAGAACGTTTCCTTCGGGTACAGGTTCAACCACGACAATAATGGTGGAAAGCGCGAACCACCTCACATTCAACGTGCTGGTGGTGCGGAACCCATGAAACCACCATTCCCAGGGGGGATGATGGAAATGATGAAACGAGCCAGGGAATTCCTGCAAAGCCTCCCGGAAGCCCACCGGTCATTCCTCACCAAGAATATGCTCAGGATCCCCGTACCGGTTAAGCGTGAATTGATGATGCGTCTCATGGGGGTTAGAATGGAGGAAAGAACCGCGATCATCGATGAAATCCTTGAAAAGCATGGTTATGCCGTTCCGGATTCTGAAACAGCTAGAATGAACCCCGACCTGAAAACTAAGTTTGAAGGAAATGCTCCGCCGGCTTTCCCTGGCATGCAGGCTATGCAAGGGCAGCAGGATGGTGCTGGCACCTTACCAAGAGCCATGAACGCGGATGGCAATAATCCTGCTTTAAACATGCAAGGGATGGGAGGATTGCCAATGAACCCAGCCATGCTCGACCGAGTCGTGGCCATGCTCGACCGGATGCTAACACCTGCAACTTCAAGCATGGGGACATCTGGTGGTGGCATGGGAGGTGAAGGCGAGGGCATGAGGGCGACTGGTGGTGGAAGGATGCCTGTGAGCAAGAAAGGCTTGCTACGCATGCTGGCACAAGCACCCATACCTAAAGATATCTTCGAGGGTTTTCCTGAACGCGTGCAAGAAGCCATCAACGAGGAACGCGTGCTGATGCAGCACGAGCAATCTTCAGGCTACGTCTTGCGCAATGTCAATGCTACCATCAACGCGGGACAGACAGTCGCAATAGTTGGTGAAACGGGTGCAGGAAAGACAACATTCATCAAGCTCATTAGCCGTTTTTATGACGTGAACGATGGATCCATAATGCTCGATGGTATCGATATCAGGAACATCAAGAAGCAGGAACTCAGGGATGATATCGGCATGGTTCCACAAGATTCTTTCCTATTCGTCGGGACCATTAGGGAAAACCTGCTTTACGGCATGGATCCCACCATCCCGGGTTTGGAAACAAAAATGCTCGATATCTCCAAATTCCTTGGATTGCACAATTTCATCGAGGCTTTACCGGATGGCTACGATACCATGTTGAAGGAAAACGCGTCGAACATCAGCATCGGGCAAAGGCAACTGATGGCATTTGCCAGGGCACTCATGACGGATCCCATCATCCTGATCCTCGACGAGGCAACGAGCAGTGTCGATCCATACACGGAAACGCTAATCCAGGATGCCCTGGACCGTGCACGCCAAGGAAGAACGACAATCATCATTGCCCACCGGCTCTCGACGATAAAAAACGCAGATAAGATTCTCGTGCTGGGTAAAGATGAACATGACATCATCGAGCGGGGCACGCACGAGGAATTGCTCGCACTAGATGGGAAATACAAGCGGTTGCTAGAAATGCAACGGACCGATACAACCATTTGAATCATCGATGATCCATGTTATCATTCATCACCTTCTTTTTCCAACCATCCAACCTTCCTGCACCGTGGGGTTCACGTGGAAAGAACCTATCCAGCGGGGTCTTAAAGTCCTTTATCGAGTTTATAATGCATATTCAAATTATTTAAATCACATGGTTTCCCTACATCACCCGTGGAACACACCATGACGACGGTTACATATTCAATAGCAACACATGGAAACCAAGTTGCTGCGCATTTCGGCAGGTGCCCAAGTTACACCCTTATTGATGTTGAGAATGGCAAGGCAAGCAACAAGCGCGTGGTGCAAAACCCCGGGCACAGCACGGGAGCGATTCCGACATACATGAAAGAGCTGGGAGTTGATGTCATGATCGCCGGTGGCATGGGGCGTCGGGCCATCCAATTTTTCAACCAGTTTGGCATTCAGACGGTTCTTGGTGTGAATGGCCCCATTGAAAGCGTGATCGCTCAAATAGAGAAGGGCACGCTGCATGGTGGCGAGAGCACGTGTTCACCTGGAGGCGGAGTCAACTACGGCATCCCGAAAGCAGACGGGCACCACAAGCATTGAAAAGGAACCGGGGAAGCGCATTGCTTTCGGACCCGTTCCCTCGCGTCGGCTGGGAAAAAGCCTTGGTATTAACAACATCCCGCCAAAGCATTGTTCCTACTCGTGCGTTTACTGCCAGCTCGGGAAGACCAATCAACTGACGGTGCAGCGCCGCAAGTTTCATGATCCTGGCACCATCATTGATGCTGTCTCCAAGAAATGCAAAGCAGCAAGAATTCATGGCGAGCAGATCGATTACCTCACGTTCGTGGCAGATGGGGAACCCACCCTCGATCGAAACCTTGCCCGGGAAATCACCGGTATCAAAGCTTTGGGATATCCCGTTGCAGTGATTACCAATGCTTCCCTGATCCATGATACGCAAGTGCAAGCCGCCCTGTTGGGCGCTGATTGGGTGTCCCTGAAAGTAGATGCCCTGGACAATGCCACTTGGAAAAAAGTAAACAGGCCTGCAAAAACACTTGATCTTCAAGCCATCTTGAATGGCATGATCGACTTTGCTAGACAATTCACGGGACATCTCACCACCGAAACCATGCTCGTGGATGGCATTAATGACAACGAAGACCAAGCGAGGAAGATCGCCAGTTTCGTGTCAACCATCCAACCGCGGGAGGCATGCATAGCCATTCCTACACGTCCACCTGCAGTGAAAGATATCAAGCCCGCGGGGGAGCTTGCCATCACCCGCGCATACCAGATTTTCGACTCCGAGCTTGATTCTACCAGTATCTCCTGCATCACCGGATTCGAGGGCAACGAGTTCGCCTTCACCGGGAATGCAAGGGAGGATCTATTGAACATCATGTCCGTGCACCCGATGCGCAAGGAAAGCGTGAAAGCCTTCTTGCAAAAATCGAAATCCACGTGGCGCGTGATGGAGAACCTATTGGGGACCGGTGAAGTACTAGAGATGCAATATCATGGAAACACGTATTACATGAGAAAAATCATGTAGAATCGCTCGTCACGAGGTAAAGACCCGTCCGGGTGAAACCTCCTGACATCACCTTGAAAAGGGAAATGACAAGGACAGGGAAGGGAAAGATGAAGATGGGGAACGACATGCACATGCGAAAGCGACCTGATAGCGACCGCCTGCAAACCCTGCAATCGGGAGATGGTCCATTAGCCAGAAGGCTGCTTGGCAGATGAACGGAAATCCTGCATACATTTTTGGACAAGCAACCATGCAACCAACCCATGCACACGCGATTCCACGATATTTTCAAGACGAAATATCCCATCATTCAAGCAGGCATGGGACCCTATGACACCACGGGGCTCGCCGCAGCGGTTGCAAGAGCCGGCGGGCTTGGCTTGATATCCACCGTTGGCATGGGTTCTTTTGAGATGCCGGGTATCGGGAAATTCAAGTACACGGCGATTTTCGATGACAAGGCACCCAAGGATCTACTTGAATCGTCGATGGACAAGGTACTGGAAGATCTCGCCGGGTTAAAAGATGCCAAGTTTGGGATCAACATCCCAGTATCCGAGGAATTCATCCCCACAGCGTCGGAAGTGATTAGTACCGTTTGTGACAAGATCAAGTCCGACCCCGCAGCTCGAAAGCAATGCACGGTCGTGGTGACATCGGCTGGCGATCCGCTTCCCTGGGCAATCGATCCCATGGGGAAGGAACAGGACCTATCCATCCCTATCAAGAAGGAACTGCCCGGCATTACGTGGTGTCACGTGGTACCGTCGGTGCGAGCCGCGAAAAGGTGCGTGAAAGCAAACGTGGATGTAATCACCGCCTCTGGTCGGGAGGGCGGGGCACACTGCTCGTGGCGGGACACTTCATCCATGGTGCTTGTTCCCGAAGTTGTGAAAGACGTCTCAAAACCAGTCATTGCCGCGGGGGGATTCGCGGATGGTGCTTCACTGGTTGCAGCCCTTGCCCTGGGAGCCATTGGAATCCAGATGGGGACCAGGTTCATCGCCACCAAGGAAAGTGATTTCGAGCAAGGATGGAAGGAATTGCTGGTGAAAGCCACCGAGGAAGATACC
>WJJB01000069.1 GCA_014729935.1 Candidatus Bathyarchaeota archaeon
ATAACTACTTCGGTTTAGATTCGCTTGAGGTTCACCAAGCACTCGATGCCTCCATTCGCTATCCTGCCGAAACATTGGGAATTGGAATGTTCGGCACCCGGTACAAGAAAAATGCTGAAATCAAGACCAAGCGAAGGGTGGAAAAGGATGGAACGTCCATCACCATGCATGAGACTCCAGTGGGATCTGTGAGCCAAAAAAATAAGGATGGATATACATTCGAGAAAATGGTGAAACATCCCGAGGATATCGAGGTCGTGAAATACATCATCAGCCAGACAGAATTTTTCTTCAACGAAGGGGGATTTCACTTGGCAACGGAAATCATGGAAGATATGGGTGTGCCGCAATCCTATTATTCGAGATCTCCCTTCATGAAGTGCATCTTGAATTACCTTGGATTCGAGACCACGGTGATTTTTCTCGCCAGGCACCGGAAAATCATGAATGAATTCTTGGATTTCATGGAAGAATGGGATGATGGCATGTACGAGGTAATCGTGGATTGCCCCATGAAGATCCTGAACTTCGGTGAAAACATTGACGGCAACTTGATCTCACCCCGCTATTTCAAGAAATACCTCATACCATACTACAACAAGCGCGTGAAAGAAGTACACGATGCTGGCAAGTTTTGTCATGTGCACATGGATGGGGCTCTCAAGGATCTTTTACCCCTCGTGAAGGATACCGAATTTGATGGCGTGGAAGCCGCCACTCCGGAACCCCAAGGAGATGTCACCATCCAAGAGATCAAGAAAGGACTCGGTGACAAGATTCTCTTGGATGGCATTCCGGCAACGGTCTTCTTACCCCATTTCCCTGAGTCTCGCCTGCACGATACCGTGCATGAGGTGCTAGACACGTTTTATCCGAATCTCATTCTCGGCGTGTCGGACGAGCTACCACCGAATGCAGAAATCGCCCGGCTGCCGGGTGTTGCCAAGCAGGTGAAAGAATTCAGCCGTTAAAAGAAAAGATGCCAAAAAGAAAGGAGTAAATCGAGGACTGGGGTATGCGGGAGTCATGGCATTCAAAGCGACGTGACCATGCGGATGATATCCATGATCTTCCCTGAGTCCACGAGATACTTGGCTACTGGTGCCACGAAATCAAGTGCTTGGAAGAGCCTCCGGACATGTCCCGCCATTTCCAGCTTTTCCTTGTCAACAGTAAAATCGCTAGAATCCGCCTGCCACACGGTTTCTATCCATCCCTTTGGATCAGGCTGTTCCAGCACGCCATCGAGAGCATAAATGCCCGTGCTCCGCATGCCCGCTGCAAGGAGTGCGCTGGCTTCTTGCTTGTATAACTCGGGGTCAGTTTGCACCGCCCGGGTATCTTGGATGCCCAAGTTGGTGATACCCAAGGTGATGGAGGGTTTTTCAGGTCCCCAACGGTCGATGAATTCCTTGGCATAGGCATACAGGAGATGCCTGTATTCTTCATTGGTTATCAAGCCCTTCGTGGCTGCCACGTAATCCGTGTTGAATATCATGAAGTTAATCATGTCCCATTCAACGCTGGTAACAGGGCATGTCATGAAATCCTGAAGGAGTAATTTATCATCGAAAATATCTTCATAAGCCATTGGAAGAGCAACCGCCAACGCACGTGTCCCGTAATCGTGCATCATATCTTGCATCTCGGTGAATTTTCGAGATGCTTTTTCAAATCGCTCCTGATTGACATTTTCATCGATGCCATCGATGATCTTACCAACGATGGACATGATATCGAAACCTTTCTTCTTTTCCTTCTTGATTAACCCCTTTCGTATTTTTTCAGCCTTTTCCACTTCCTTTGGATCTGCCGGGGGCTCGAGATCTACCAGAACGGCTAATGGAACTTCGAAATCATTGTCACAATACCAATCCAAGGTGTCCTTCACCAAGACGGTAAATTTTTCCACGGATAACTCATTTGCATAATATCCATCCTTCACCGGGAGCATTGGCCACGGGATGAATCCTTGGTCATGACCTAGATCCTTGAACCGGTCCATCATTGCCTTGAACTCTTGGCCTTTCAACTCCTCGAAGCTCTGCTTCAACGAGAGCATAGTTCCGGTATCATTAAGAAGTTCCACGGCACCTTTTTCTAAAACCTCACCAGGCTTCAAGAACTCAGCCGAGAAAAGTAGTCTTTCAAGCTTCACCATGATGTGTCACTGGTGAAGAAATACACGAGACAATTTAACTCATTGCCGAGAAGTCTCCCACGTGGTTCACGTTCACGGTTGGTTCATTCACGGTCAAGATACCTCAATCAAAGCCACTAAATGAATATCCCTGCAAGAGATTCAGGGAGAAGAATGCATTCCATCTTTCGGATATCACGGCGTTCATGGCTGCTAGGACTTGGTAGTTCACGGTGTCCATGTCTGTGAAAGCATCATTCTCACCCATTGGTTCCATGAATTTTTGGTTGCGCGCAATATTTAGAGCTTCTTTCAAGTGCTTGAATAACCCCCCATCATCCACCACGGAAACCAATTCAAGAATGCTCCTGCTGAATTCGGTGAAGAAATCAACGACCTCATCGAAGTAGAGGTTTTCAATTTCCTCCTTCAACATGGCGACCAACCGTTCAGCATGATGCAGCACCGGTTTCATGCTCATGGCATCAATCTTGGCATGGTACACCATGAACCGGGACTTGAATTTCATGACCAAGTTAACTTCATTAATTTTATCAATGATATCCTCGCAGAAAATGATCCATTCTTTCTGAGAAGTATGAACACCAGCAATGCTTAAGTTATCAACCAAAGCGCTTATA
The DNA here is from genome assembly GCA_014729935.1 of Candidatus Bathyarchaeota archaeon. Classification (GTDB taxonomy): domain Archaea; phylum Asgardarchaeota; class Lokiarchaeia; order Sigyniarchaeales; family Sigyniarchaeaceae; genus WJJB01. Next base: position 2,782 of record WJJB01000069.1, read on the forward strand.
ATGGTAAAGCTCACTTCAAGCAAGTTAACCAAATCCTTGAATTCATCATCATCAAGTTCTGCATCGCTATTAAATTGCTGGTTGATGTTGAAAATCGTATCAACCGTGTTTTCAAGGATTTCATCGAGGATTGAGCGCATATCTTCGTGTATCTTCATTTTTTCTAATCGAGCTTCAATGGTTCCCCTGGTAAGGAACGCTATGTTGATCTCCTTTTTTGGAGTGGGCATGTGGTAATTATCTACGAGAAGTTTTGTCATGGATTGCATCGCGTGTTCCCTGTTACCCCTGATGGCATCCCCGATCGAGACATGCATCTGAGCGGTCATGGAAATAAATGGATCGATGATAGATTCGGACATTTCCCTCGCAAGCTCGTGTAGTGCTGGATGTGATGCCGTGTCATAATCCCTGAATGCCAAGGTTCTCGCGCATAAACCCCTTGCCTCATCTATCGCACTGGAATCCGATTCCAACTTGGAAATCACTTTTTCGATGAATGGAATGATTTCCTCGCACTGGGACTCGTGGATCATCACGAGATCCAGGAAAAAGGGAAGCACGAGCGAAAACGATTTCACTCTTGCGAATTGAATCAAGGAATCCATCTCATCGAATTGGTAGTTGATAAACGCCTTCAACCCTTGAATATCACCGGGATCGAGATGATCGAGTGCCATGTACCGCATGAACTCGTTATTGAAAAGAAATGAATATATGAATGGAATCTCGTCGTCAAGAAAATCGTTCATGGATTTTTCCAAGTTCTCATGGAACCAATCCACCATTCGGTTCAAGTTTTCACGAGAAAAGCCCTGGGGCGCCATGATGTATTGCTTTAAAATCGTTATAAACATGCCCGCGTTAATCAGCCAATCGTTGATATCAAACTCCTCGTCATCGAACTCGTACAAGCGGAGCCGGAGCTTCTGAATTGATTTCCAAGGATCGAGCTCGTCATCAAGGATCTGGATCATGTCCATGAATATGTCGTGAAGCGGCGTGTTCTCGAAAAAGTGCATGAACATACGCTTGAATTCTCTTGCGGGAAAACTTGCCATCAGTAAGTGTAGTTGGTTCGCATGCATAAAAAACATAAGTGGGAGAAACCACCGTTAAGGGAAGGGATCATGGAACGCGATGACGATGTGACCGGCACGAAACCGGAATTCTTATCAGATCTTGATGAAGATGGTAGGGATGTAGGTATCCCGGGGGAGAATGAAAGCGAAAGTGATGATGAGGGGGGCAGGTTAAGGCAAAAAAAGAGACGAATTCTATTGCTCATCGTGATCATGGTGATGTCCGCATGCGTGCTGGGGGCGCTATCATTGTTCATCGGGCAATAATTTCTTAATTAATGAACCATGGTGGAGAAATACGAGGAATCATATCATGGCTTCACGTAAATCGAATCCAAACATCATGTTCATCTTTTCAGACCAACAACGCCACGATAGTCTCGGTTGCTACGGACAATCACTTCCGGTTAGCCCAAACTTGGACCGGATGGCACAGCAGGGAATCATGTTTCGCAATGCCTTCACCCCGCAACCAGTCTGCGGCCCCGCTCGCGCGTGCTTGCAAACTGGATTGTATGCAACCGAAACCGGGTGTTTCCGGAATGGCATTGCCCTTCCACTTGATGCCGACACGATTGCACGCCGTTTATCTAAAGCCGGTTACGAGGTGGGGTATATCGGGAAGTGGCACCTTGCAACGACATCCGGAACCTCTGCGGAACCACTCGATGTCTCTAAAAGTTACAGGGACGCTGCCATTCCCCCTGAAAGACGCGGGGGCTATGCTGATTACTGGCTTGCAGCCGACGTGCTTGAAAACACCTCACATGGTATCGAGGGTGGATACATGTGGAATGGTGACATGAAAAAGGTAGATTTTTGTGGATACCGGGTTGATGCGGTCACGGACTTCGTCTTGGAATACCTGAGAACGCGCGATGGTAGCAAGCCATTCTTCCTCTTCCTTTCATATATCGAGCCGCACCACCAGAATGACAGGAATCGATTCGAGGGGCCACCAGGCAGCCGTGAAAAATTTGGAGAATTTGATGTGCCTGGCGACCTTGAAGGAACCGGTGGGGATTGGAGGGAACAATACCCGGACTACCTGGGATGCTGCCATGCCATCGACAGGAACATGAAACGTATCACGGACCTGATAAAGGAGTTGGGCATGGATGAAAATACCCTTGTTATCTATACAAGTGATCATGGCTGCCATTTCCGAACTAGGAACAACGAGTATAAGCGCTCATGCCATGAATCATCCATCCACGTGCCCTTGTTAATGCAGGGACCGGGATTCATTGGTGGCAAGGTGATTGATGCCATGGTAAGCACGTTGGATCTTGTTCCAACTGTACTGCGTGCAGCCGGGGCTGCAATTCCAAGCTATGTCAAGGGCCAACCCTTGCAGGACCTGGTAGATGGAAACCAAGATGATTGGAAGCAGGAAGTTCTCATCCAAGTATCCGAGAGCCAGGTGGGGCGAGCCATGAGGACTCCCAAGTGGAAATATTCGGTGTCGGCACCAGGCTTGAAAGGCAATTATCACGTGCGGTCGAACTTGTACGTCGAGGAATTTCTATATGATTTAATGAAAGATATTCATGAAAAAAATAATCTCGTCAACGATCCATCCCTTGTTGCGGTGCGCGATTCCCTCCGGGAGAGATTGAAAACCTTGATAGTAGCATCTGGTGAAATGGAACCAGAAATCGTGCCAGCAAATCAACTTCCAACAGAACCGGCACTTGACGTGTCGGGGAGGATCCATCTTGATGGAGAGGGATTACTTGCCATGGATGTGGTCCCCGCCGCGTTTCCGGGGGCACAACCCATCGAGATCCCCCTGGTGGAGATCATTGAAGAAATCCTCGATATTCCCGTTCTCATCACCGTGCGAGGGAAGAAATGGAGGGGATCCATTATCAAGGAAGGAGCCAAGAGCGAAAAGAAACTATACTTGAAAGGCGGGAACGGGGAGCTTGCACCTCTTGAACATATCCTTTCCCCGGTTTTCGACCAAGAAATCATGATGATATCATTGCTTCCTCCGGGGAACGCCTCGAAACATCATATCGTGATATGCTAGAGCATGATTTCCGAGCTTGATAAAGTCCAAGGATCATGCGAGAGTGGTGGAATCCACGAATATCACCAGTAACACAGTCAAAGAAATGGCACTCAGCAAGGTTGACCAGAAAATGGATTGCGATGCAACATCCTCGTTTTTCTTGTACTGCTGTGCCAAGATATAGGTATTCACTGCAGTGGGAAGTCCAGCGGTAACAATTAACATGGCATTCACTTGAATGCTGAAATCGAACAATAATACCAGTGGCACTGCAATGAGTGGGGAGACAATGAGCCGGACAACCGTTGATAATAATGGATGCACGAGATGTTCCTTGACCTTGCTCCTGGCAAGCTTTGCACCCAAGGTTATCAAGGCAATGGCGATGACTGCATCTGCCAGGTAAGTTAGGGGGTCCTTCACTTGCGGGATCAAGTCAATCTCGAACCACCGGAGGAATAATCCTGCAATGACCGCGTATATCACGGGTATCTTCGAAAATCTCTTGAGCACCTCCTTCCAGGTGCCCCGCCCCCGCTCCATGAGCCATATACCGAAGGAAAACATGATGATATTTTGCATGATCATGATAACCGCAATGATATCGATGAAACTATCACCGAAGGCGAAGAGCGTGAATGGAATCCCATAATTTCCTGAGTTGGAGAATGATGATCCGAGCGACAGCACGATTCTTTTCTCCCTGAATCTCTTGAAGGAGAAGATGAAAAAACTGCACGCGAATACAGTGAAGAAATGAATCGTTGCAAATACGCCAATAACCAATAGCAGGCTAGCATCGAGTTCCGTCTCGATCATCTTGATGAAGACGATGGCGGGAACCAAGATGTAAAAATTGAGCTTGGACAAGGTGTCCATGTCTGGGTGGAACGCCTGTTCAAAAAGCATCCCGATCGTTATCAAGATGAAGATGGGAAGGATGATAGAGAACAGGATAAGGTGGATCATCGAGTCTAAAATGCGCGTCCCTCGTTATCAGCTTTTCCCTGAGAATGCCGAGTAGATCCGTGCTACGGACCGCGATTTCAATCCGAGAGTTTGTGGTTCGTCAGTGCTCGTGACCCGGTATGCTTCCGCGCGTTTCACCCCGCGAAGGTGCATCCCGTGAATCACCTGTTCCACGTTGACGTGTAGCGGTAAAAGAAACCTGAACAAATCCTCTTGTGATACGTGGAATCCCACGGCTGTTTTTACCACGTCCGTTGTTGTCACGGGATGATAATAATTATTGTTGATAGAGTGATAGAGGAAGATTTTCCCTGGATACCCGAGCTTGCGTAATGCAATGAACACGATCATGCCCACGTGCACGTGATCCGGGTGCAGGTAATACGCGTGGTAGAATTCAGGTGCAAGAACCAGATCTGGCCGATTTTCCTCGATTGAACGACGTATTTTCCGATACGCAGTGCGGGGTGCTTCTCGTACCCGTGAATCCTCGATGTTGAGGAAATAAACGTTTTCACGCGGGATGCCGAGATATTCAGCAGCCTTTTTCAACTCTTCCGATCTGATGCGACCTAGCCTGGTCCCGCGAAATTCCTCCTTGCGGGGATCCCGGTTGGCTGCAAGTCCGTGCTCCCCCCGGGTGACGCAATGGAGGCTGATTTTTTTCCCGCCGGCACCTGCGAGTGTTTTCAAGAAGTTCGCGCAATATGTATCTGTATCATCAGGATGGGCGAGGAATGCCATTACTCTAGATATGGGCATAATATTCATGATCCTTCTTTTCATGTTTTCACGTCATGATTTAAACGTGGTGCTATATTCCCTCGTGATATTCATGTACAGGTTACCAAGTTCCACGGAAGATTCTATCTCGGTTCCTTCCCGCCATTCATTATACGTGCATATCAATATCCAATCAGGCTTGGCTGCCATGGCAACGTCCCACGATTGGTTATAGGTTGCCCCATTTTTTCTCGGAAACGCGGGTGATGGATCCAAGTTGAAATGAAGATGGTGGGTAGTGTCATTGTACCCTGGGAACACCGTCGAGCAAGCAAGCTCGTGATGAATCCTCGCCATGGCATTCACCGCACGAAATTTCTCAAGTGCGATGGATGATGCATGGATATATGTGGCTACGGGATTGTACACGTGAAACCCGTCAAATATTTCCAGCTCTAACTCCTTGATGGGTACATCTTGATGGCCGGGCTCATCCCGCCAATATCCGCCATTCGATGACCCAATATCTGCAATCAAGAAAGGCTTCAGACCATCCCGATGGAGCATGTCGATTGCCACCTTCCAATCAAGAATGGATGCCCTCGCTCGATAGTTGAACAGGAATAGCACTGGCCGTCCACTTATTCGCAAGAAATTTGGATGGGTTCCATGAGTCTCGATCATGTATCTTAAATCCAAGTACAGGTTCATGGTACCATTGGGATTATCACTGCTATAACGATCTTGCACCGATTCGAATATCACGGCGTGTTCCATCGGGATGGCATTTGCTTGAGTGAGATTGAGAATTTCACCGAATCGAGCATCCAGCTCGTTCCCCGGTCCCCACCAGGTATTGATGAAGGTATCGATACCTGAAGCACTTGCATCTTGGAGATGATGAAGCAGGACGGATGCATTGCTGCTATTGTAGGGCATGGGATTACCAGTTCCCATATCTGGCATTCGCTCGGTATCAATGAGGAATTCACTTGCATCATACCACGTGTAATAAAATGCACATACCCGGGGTTCGAATTGCTCCCGGGTCAGCCCGCCACCTAATTGCATTAATCCAATGGCTGGAACAACGATCATGGCCATTGCTGATACTAGCATCGTGATTCTTAATGATGTCTTCATTGCATTTCTTTTCATGAGCCTCTCCCATTCGAATCCATTGATTTCGCCCATGATATCGAAAACAAGATGATACCAATCGTGAGTATTAAGCCAACCAACGAGAATGACCTCACGATAATAATCTCGTTACCATCTACCATGAACACGAGGACCACGCCCAAGATGGTGCCAATGATGGAACTCGCATCCTTCAACCCGAGCCATTTCTTTCCAACGAGGATCTTGCGGGAAAACAAGGAAAGAACGGGAAAAGGAAGCAAGAAACCCGATGCCACTCGGAAGATAATGCTAATAACTGGAATGACCGTATTCTGTCCCGTGAAAAGCAATCCCAAGAATGTGATTGATGCAAGACAAGCGGCAATGGATGGAACCAAGGCTTTTTTGTTCGTTTCAACCTTTCCCATGCCAATTAAACAGTGGAGGAACCAAGCCGAGAGTGCACCACCCGACAGAACTGCCACTGTGATGATGGCAATGAAAGTTTCATTCAAGGCACTCCCGTGATTGGAAAACATGCTCAAGGCGGTAATTACCATGAAAGGAAAGGACATGATCGAGATACTTGACAATGTCGCAAGAATGCATGCGAACCTTTTCCCTTTCATGAAATTGCTTGTTTCTTGAAGATCACCGAGCTTCAAGGCACCCTCCTTCCTGTTAACGATTCCCGCCTTATCCAGGGACCCCCGTCCCATATTCCAAGTAACGAACCACGTGATGCCGCATGCGATCAAGCCTATCGAGAATACCAAGAGCCACGGGGTAGCTGTTGTTTTCAACAGGTAGTTCGTTGCAATTGCAAGCAGGAAAGCGTTTAAGCCCCCGCCGATTTCAGCTTGATTCACCTGAGTTTTTTTCGTGGATCCATTATCACTCACGGGAAGGACGTAATGAAGCAACATGCTAGTCGCAAGGGTGATCACGGGTAACCCTGCAATGGTTTGAAGGACAAGCAATCCCCCTGTTCCAAGAACGACTGGAACAATAAAGTTGGTGATCCAATAAGCCCTCCCATCTCTCGTCGTGTGATGGAGTATCCAGCTTCCACAAATGGGGGATAGCAGGACAAGGAGAAGTACTACGTATGTTACTACGGTATATCCTTCTATCATGGTAACGGCTTCCATCAACCCAGCCGTGAACACGTAGAATCCGAAAAAGACAAGAAAAAACCTGAGCGTGTACCTCATCGCCAAAAGATTGGTTGATGGATTCCCTTTCACTCGGTGAGATACTTCATGGGGGTTCGCTTGAGCCATGCTTACCACTCACTCATTCAGAGCAAAAAAGGATTTCCCCGGGGATTCAGGCATTTGGTACATGGCAAGGAGTGGGATTGCATGCAGGTGAATAAAAAAGTGGTGGAAGGGAATGCCATGGCAAGAAATCCAACTGGCTGGAGTGAAGGAGGCAAGAAATTCACGATTTGAATGCTGACACGAATGGTGCAGTGGCGTCCACGTAATATGTGCCATTCTGGTAGCTGGGTTCGATTTCCGAGCCTTCATGCCACTCGTTCCACGTGCAAATCAGCACCCAATCACAATTCGACTCCAGTGCCACCTCCCATGTCGTGTTGTACGTCGCACCGTTTTCTCGCTCCAAGATAGCAGTCCCGTGACGCACTTGGGTATCATTATAGCCTGGAAGAACGGTCGTGCACGCCAGCTTCCCTGAAAAACGAGAACCGATCACCAGCTCTTGGAACCGGGATAATGCTTTCGAGGGTTCATTCGCATAGAGACCCAAGGGATTATATACGTGGATCCCGTCGAATATCCGAGTTTCTTCCAAGGATGGTGCCTCAGGATTACCAATGTCACCAATTAGAAATGGATATAACCCGTCACCGTGCAGCAACGAGAGTGCATCGGTCCAATTCTGCCAAGATGCCTTGGCCGTGGGACTATAAACGAATATCACCGGGCGCTCCTTTCCAGTCGACGCATCATCAATCCTGAGAAAGTTCGAATGATTGCCGTACTGCTCCACGATGAACTTAAGGTGCTGGTAAAGATTGTCCACGCACGCGGGATTCGTCTTGTTATATGAACCTTGGTTTGATTCAAAGTACACGGAATGCTCCATCGGGTATCCATCCCTCTCAGTGATGTTCAGCACTTGGCGGAACTTGTAATCCTCGGGCTCGTTGGGACCCCACCAGGTGCAGATAAACGTGTCAATACCCGCTCCAGACGCGAGATCGAGGTGGTACTTGATCGCATCGACGTCGCAACTGTCGTATAACGTCACGTTACTAGTGTTCAAGGTGGGATGTTGCGCGGAAGCTATATCCCAAGGATCACTCAACGGGTCGTGAATGATGGGGGGGTCTAGATCGGGGTGACTTTCCCCCCAATGGAGAAGCAAGTTTTCGGTGCCAGGAAGCTCACCGTAATAGGCAGTGGCATTTCCATACCATGTATAGTAAAATGCACAGACCCGGGGCTGGTACAAGGGCTTCTGGTACCGTAAATGAGTTGGCATGTAGATGATCAAAGTGAAAGCCACCACGGTTGCCAAGCCGAGGATGGTAGCAACTTTGGTGCTTTGATTTCTTGGAGATTTGGTCATGAGTCTGTCATCCCTCTTGATAATGGCGTTACTTTCTTGATATTCCTTTTACGTGTCGCCGTATCGATGAATAACAAGGTGATCGACACGGTAACAAGTCCAGTATAGAAGATGGAAAAGATCCATTGTTCTGGAGAATTGATGATGATCAACCCTCCAGCCAACAAAGTAAAGGAGACCACGATACTACCAATCTTGAGGAAGGAGATTACCGGTCCCGCAAGGTATTCCCTGTGGAATGCACATGCGGTAGCAACCAGGAAAGGGACAGTCCCCGCGGAAATGATTCTCAAGAGAAGCTCAGGCAACCCTTGGATTGCGCCCGGTGCATGCACGGTAACCAATAGCGATATACCATGAACAGGTACCAATATCTTGCACACCATGGCCAGTTGTGCATCTGCATCGCTGCTAAATAATATCAAGAGCACCATTGCTGTCATGCCAAGAAGCATCGCAAGGATTTGCAGCAAGCCAGTGGTGGTCGGTCCGATCAAAGGCACCAACGTTTCCAGAATCCCGAGATCACGCCACGTGAGAAATGCCAGTGCAAGATACGCGTTTGAGGTGAATATCACCAGCGAGCTGGTTACCTTTCCCTGGATATCTGATTCCTTGAATTTCGGGTGATCATTCCCGAGTGATTGTTTCCAATCAGGTGATTCCTCCATTAACCACTTGAACATGGCAAACATGCCGGCTGCAATCAAGACAATGGAGAATGCGTTTATCATCATCAAGCAGGTATCCTTGGCAAGGGAACTGCCAAAGATGTACATGAATGCCCCGGCAAATGCAACCAAGATCACGCTCCTGGATCCATCTTCCACGCCAAAGGCAATCCTTGCAACATTCTCTTGCAAGCCTGGATGGATTGCAATCACCACTCCAGGTGCTCCCGCGGCAAGAAGAAGGATCATGAAAGGCGAGAAGTTCCTTAACAACCCGCCGAATCCAACAAGAAACGCCACGAGAAACACGACCACGGAATATCCCCTGGATAGTCTATTCACGAAAGTATGAAAGGTAATGGTACCCACAATCACCGCGATCAACGCTCCCGCGATAATGTATATTGCCTCCCGGGAGAAATCATCATACATGTTTATTGTTACTTCAAGATAATTGATGCTCGTAACGAAACCAGCAAAGATAAACACGAATAGCAATGTTTTTGACAAGAATCCACGCAAGAAAACTCTCGAATTTTCATCCATCAATGGCTCATCTCAAGTGAATCATTCATTTAGCATTCATCCCCACGGTGTTTAAATCGTTTCATGATGGAGTCACTCCCAATTAGATTTATATTCAGTTGATCGCATTATCTCATTAGCAGGCACTCGTTCGTGCCCGCATTGGTGAGATATACCATGAGCTCGCAAAGGGAATTCGTGAGTGTCATCAAGGAACTGGGACTACCAACACCAGTTAAGCCCGGAAGACAGAAGGGGCATGTTCCATCGAAGGCAGAAAAGGATATTGACGTCTTGGAAAACCTGCTTGTTAATAACAAGGCAGGAATACTCGAAACATGGGGTGCCGTGTATGATGAGTCCCAATTCAAGAAGGCAAAAACCCAGCTCCCTGCCGTTCTCAAAAAATTGGATTTGGAATCGAAGGAAAAAGAAATCAAGTCCCAGCTTGATGCATATTCAAAAATCTTCAAGAAATTTACCGAGCACCACGCCATCGTGATGGCACCCGTGAAAACCCTGCCCTTCAAGAAGGTGTACATGCACAAGTTACCAAAGATCTATGAGAATGAGAAGGGATCTTTGGAAATAAACGAGAAGCCCATCGGGTATATCGTGGAACTTCCATACCAAGTAGAACGGAGTGCCGCTTACGGCGAGATGAAAGACAAGGAACCATTGTTTGCCCCGGTTATTGGCGAATTGGAGTTGAACTGGAATCCACCTGACGGGGCATCGCAATCCGGTGAAATCTATATCAAGGATTTCGTGTTGCAGGCAAATTTTTTCGAGGCTTTTGACAAGCAAACCACTCGAAATTCCATCTGGCGCTACCAGAACTATGGCAGGAAGGGAGAACCCATATG
>WJJB01000070.1 GCA_014729935.1 Candidatus Bathyarchaeota archaeon
TCGTGGTTTTCCCGGGATGCGTGGTCTCCTATCGCTTTCCCAAGCAAGTGATCAAGCTATTCCAACTCCTCGTCTACCTTGGAGCTGATCCCGGGCGCATCATGGTCGATGACGAGCTTTGCTGCGGGTCTTTCCTCCGCCAGATCGATGGTGAAATGCTGCATGACAATGGTAAATTCTTATTTAGCAAGTATCTTCGTCAAGATGGAACAACCTTGGTCATAACCGCGTGTGGTTCGTGCACGGCAACGTTGCGAGAATCCAAGGAATATCTTGAAGCGAATCACCAGTTTCAAGAACGCCACGGTGATCCATCTCGGCTCACCATCATGCATTACTTGGATTTTCTCTCGAAGCCCGCAATATTGAAGCAGTTGAGCGGGAGTCTCCATGAAGCGGCTAATGGAAAGCAGGTATATCTCCAATTTCCATGTCAAGCAGAGGGTAATCTGAAGGAGCGGAAGATACAACAAGCTGGCTTGGAAAAACTGCTTGCGATGCTAGGCTACGAGCCCGTGAAACCGAAGAGTGATCTCACGTGTTGCGGGTCGAACTTGCTGGATACGCATCCTGATTTCGCGATTGAATTTGGAATTAACCGGTTCAAGAATATCACAAATATTTTCAAGGATGGGGAAGGGACAATAGCGCTTGGATGTGGGAATTGTCATCGCTTATTATCAGATTTCAAGACTTCCATCGAGATCGAACAGGATGAGTCGGATATCCAGAATCTCGATACACATTTCTTGCTTGACCTGCTCGTTGATACCTTGGGACGTTAGCTATCATTCGACATTTTTTAATAGAATCGCTTAAAATAGCTCCTTCATTTGTGTTTATTAGTTTTAGGAAGAAAACTTGATACAGGTGTTGTAAAAATTACCAAGAAATCACCCACGGGTTTGTACGCGGCAAGGCAATTACGAAAGAAACGCCAACGGTTCAGATGGAAAGATAACAAGTATGTTTCTAGGAAATTGGGCTTGAAGATCAAGCAAGATCCGCTGGCAGGAGCGCCAATGGCAGCAGGGATTGTTTTAGAAAAAGTTGGAAGGGAATCCAAGCAACCGAATAGCGCCATACGCAAATGCGTGCGAGTTCAGCTTATCAAGAACGGCAAGGCTATCACGGCTTTTCTCCCTGGAGATGGTGCCTTGAACTTCATCCAAGAACATGATGAGGTTCTTGTTTGTGGTATCGGGGGTGCCAAGGGTCGCAGTGTTGGTGATCTTCCTGGCGTCCGGTGGAAGGTAATCAAGGTTAACGACGTTTCACTGGATGCCCTGATTCAAGGTAAGAAGGAAAAACCAACACGCTGAATTCCATTAATCAAGCACGTGATAAAACCATGGGAAAAAAAAAGAAGAAAGCAGAAAAGGATGCTCCCGACGAGGAACCGGAGGAAGAAGTTGAAGAAGACTCTGATCCAACAGAAGAGGGCAGCGAAGAAAGCGGCGAAAATGAGAAAGCTGATACAAAGGTTACCGAAGCTACCGAAGGCAGTGATGAAGAAGCCAAGGACGATGGGAAAGACCAAGGTCTTCTCGTGTTCGGAAGATGGTCCACTAATATCGAGATATATGACAAGGGTCTCATCCGGTATCTTAACTTGAAAGCTGTAGGCGTGCCGCATTTCTCGGGAATCTATACCAAGAAACGCTTCTGGAAATCCAAGTATAATATCATCGAACGACTTGCAAATCGCCTGATGACACCCGGCATGATAAAGGGACGGGTCAAGGGTCGCCGCACATCAAATCATTCGGGAAAGAAGCAAAAAGTATTGAAAATCATCCGTAGGGCTTTTGAATTGCTTCACTTGAAGACGGACGAGAATCCGGTGGAATTACTGGTCCGGGCAATAGAAAATTCCGCACCAAGGGAAGATACTACCAGGATTAGCATGGGTGGTATCAGTTATCAATCCTCGGTTGACGTGGCACCTCAAAGACGCTTGGATATGGCTTTGCATTACATCGCGCTTGGCACAGCCCGGAGGTCCTATAACACGCCTTTGACCATCGAAGAGTGTCTCACCGAGGAAATTCTTGCGGCATCGAGAGGCGACCAGAATAGCTTTGCAGTTGCCAAGAAGGAAGAAAAGGAACGCATTGCATATTCCGCTAGATGAAGGTCCCTATTATTCTCTTTTAATCATCATTGGCAATAGTCCCCCACGTTCACCCGGGATCGAGCCGGACGCCACGAAAGTATGATATCATTGCGGGAAGAAGAAAAAACGAAGTTTTCCGACACCATTATCGAATGAGAATGTGAATACGTGATTGATCGCGAAAAAGGTTATGGTGATAGTGACTGATGTGGAGTCGATGGAAACCTCACATGAATTGAATGGTGTCGTGGGCATGAATCCAAAAGATAGGCATGATTGGTTTCTTTCATGAGAACGGATAAACCCAAGCTACGCTGCTTGAAATGGTGTTTCAAGAACGAAGAAGATTTCCTGCTGGCTTTTCCATGCATCACGATTTCGTGAGGATTACCTCATCGATCTCGAAATGCCGTTGAACGAGTCGCCGGCACCTGTCTATCTTCGACCCACCCTTGCCTATGGCAATTCCCCGTTGCTTTTGCGGGACCTTGACGAATGCAACATCCTTACCTTCATTACTGGTTGAAATGGTAACATCTGTCACGTCTGCTGGTGCCAAGGAATTCTTGATGAGATCTTCCGGCGTTTCACCGTTTTCGATGATCTCAATTTCTTTCTTCAAGTCCCTTTGAGCCTTCTTGATGTTGGACCCTCGTTTACCGATGGCAAGACCAGCTTGCCCCTTCTTAACGATAAAGACGATCTTGTCATCCTCCATCACAACACAGTCATCGATGGTGGCCCCGCTGATGTTCTCAAAATAGCTAATGTATTGAATTGCTTCTTGATCTAACGTGAATCCCATGATTACACTCTCTGACTACACGATCAATATTCCTTTACAACTTCTAGCAACTTGGAGTCACCTGGATTTTCAATGAGCATTGAAGAAATCATGAACGGATGTCCCGCCTGATTCCCTAAATCCCAAGAGCTTCCAGGATACACGAAGGTGTCTATTTTCCTGTTCTGCAAAGATATGTGGTGCCTCAACTCATCTTCCAATGTCCGGGGAAGATTATTTGCCATGATCAAGAGTTTTGCTTGCCCCGTCCGTAGTGTCTTGATGACGGATTTCTTGCCAATGACGATCTTACCCGTTTTCACGCATATGCGTAAATTACGGTTCAATACTGCCATCTTTGATTTTTCGGACAATTGGATCACTATCACTTGTGTTTTGTAAAATCTGTTGAGATTCTTGACGAAATCTTTCACATCATGGACATATTTGTAAAAGAATGTATGTTCGTGATATATTACGCGGAACAAGATATAAAGATTGTTCAGGCTGGAATCTAAGTAGTTTACTCGCCTTTTAGATTCAATGCAGCCTTGAAGGAGAAAATAAGGGAGGATTTAGCGAGATTCTACATGTCGCATCCAATCATAATACAAGTTGATATCTCCAGTTCCGACGGGACATAGTTGGCCCACGATCACGTTTTCCGGGATGCCTTTGAGCTCGTCAGATTCACCTATGATGGATGCATCAATCAACTGTCGCATGGTGACCTCGAAGGCAGCCCTGGCAAGGACGGATTCTTTAGCTCCCGAGATCCCGTGCCTCCCGATCTGGTTGATTTCACCCATGCGAGTCATAACATCAGCCGTGAGCATGAGATGTCGGATGTCGACGTCGAGTGATTGATCCTCAAGTACCTTTATCGCCTCACGTATCAATAGGTTCCTGGCTGCTTCGATACCCAATACCTCCACCGTCTCATGAAGATCGTTGCTATATGTACGGTTTTTATCCACGCCCTTGAGAAGCATCACTTTTTCCAAGTTGGTTCCTTCGGTGCTGATGCTGAACTCGTCACCATCCTTGTGAATGATCGCGCGATTGATGTCCTTGATCCCTTGAATGATTTTCTTCTTGATTTTTTCCCTCAGCTTTTGTAACTTCTGGATTGGAATCTCATCAAGGCTTGTTTCCACGATGATCTCCATTTCTGAGGGCTCGTATCGCACCTTTAATTTTTTCAGTTTTTTCAGTTTTTCAACGGTCTCATCGATATCAATACCCTTGTCTTCAATCATTTCGGGATCCAAGCGAATAACGATCACTTCTTCAGAAAGATCTATATCGACCTCGCTGGCAATTTTTTCAACCCTGGTTTCCTCGATCTTCTTGTGCACTTGGCGCGCGTTGTCTTCCGTATCCGAATATTCTGGTTCAAGATACACGTGCATGATCGGCGTTTTCGGGTTCCGCCTTGCATCTACCAGTTCTATCAAGCGAGGGAGCCCCTGTGTGACGGAGAACTCCCGGACTCCCGCATAGTGGAAGGTCCTGAGGGTCATCTGTGTTCCTGGTTCCCCGATACTTTGAGCTGCAATCACGCCAACAGCCTCTGAAGGCACGATCTTGGAATATTCATATGACTTGAGTAGATTTAGAACGAGATAATCTACCTGGTCCTTGGAAAACTTTTCCTTATTGCATCGATCGATCAGGTTCATGCAAAGTTCTTTCGGCACCCCTTCCCTTTCGTGAAGGTAGGTAAGCGCCTGCTTGATGTATTGTTCGGTTGCCGGTTCGGTTGCCATCATTTTTCACTCGTACTTGCTTCTGGTTTGTAGGCCCTCGTTTTTGCAATTAGGGCGTTAATATCGATTGCTTGCCCGTGATCACTTCTCGCAGGGTCAATCAAGTCATCACCGTACTTGAACTGGATGACATGTCCCGCTGCATTGCGAACCGTGAAATCATGCTCGCACTTGATATCCTGCAAGGCGTTGATCAACCGGCGTTGCATGTACCCGCTGGTAGAAGTGCGCACGGCAGTATCGACGAGTCCTTCACGTCCACCCATGGCATGGAAGAAGAATTCCGTGGGGGTGAGTCCCCTCTGGTAACTGTTTTCCACGAATCCTCTTGCCTCTGCACTGAGATCATTTTCCTTGTAATGAGGGAGGGTCCTGTCCCGATATCCCCGATTGATCCTCTGGTTCCTGATCGACTGCTGGCCGACGCATGCTGCCATCTGCGAGAGGTTAACCGTGTTTCCCCTTGCTCCAGTCTTAGTCATGATGACTGCATGGTTATCGATTCCAAGGTGATTGGTTGCTATCTCTCCTGCTTCTGTTCTTGCTTTTTGCAACACATCTTGAACCTTGTTTTCCAAGGTCTCCTCGTAGGTATGTCCAGGAGAGGAGGGAAGGATGGATTCATCTCGCCGTATGTATGCATCGATGTACTTATCTACTTGCTTTGCTGCCTCTTGCAAGATTTCTTGGATCGTGTTTTGTGTATTCCTGTTTACCGAGAAATCATCCATTGCCATCGTGAAGCCCATCTCTATGATGAGGACGAGAAGCATTTGAACCGCTGAATCGAGGAATATCCTGCCAGCAACGTTCCCGTAATCTTTGGTAATGCGGTGGAGGATGCTTTTTGATTGCATTGCCCCGAAGGTTTTCTTGTCCAGCACGCCGGAGATGAGCGATCCGTTAATGATCTTGACATAACCTTCGTATGGGCAATCTTCCTTTATGCATCCACCTTCCTGCTTATACTCACATGCATCCTTCCTGCAATACTTTGAAGTGGTCTCCATGTTCAGCGTGTCGGGAAGCAGTTGGCTAAAAATCGATTTACCCGTGTATAAATCCTCGCCAGTATCAGGATCTGTAGTTGAAGGTTCTGGCATCTTGTGTCGAATTCCCGCGGAAAACAAGAGCAATTGTGCTTGGCCCTTGGTGAAGAACGATTCCTTCCGGGTGAGGATATAAGCAGCAGATATGAAATCCTGTATGCCGCCAATGACTGGCCCACCGAATCTAGGAGATAGGATGTGTTCTTGGACCCGGAGAAGGATCTTTGCTTCTGCACGCGCTTCCTCGCTTTGAGGTACATGGAGGTTCATCTCATCTCCATCGAAATCAGCATTGTACGGTGGACAAACGCATAGGGATAATCTGAATGTTTTATTTTCCATGACCTTTACTTCGTGTGCCATGATGGACATGCGGTGGAGAGATGGTTGCCGGTTGAAAAGCACCAAGTCTCCATTCTTGAGGTGTCTCTCGATCTGGAAACCTGGCTTGAGTGTCTCGCAGACGTTCTCCCGTTTCTGGACAAACCTTAGATCGATTCTCCTCTTGTCGTTCCTGATGATATAATTTGCTCCAGGATGCACGTTAGGTCCATTCAAGACCAGTTGTTTCATTTCTTCCATGTTCCACTCGGTTACCTTGATGGGCACCGTTAGCTCTTTTGCGATGGCTTTCGGGACTCCCACCTCGTTGATGGAAAGATGTGGATCAGGTGAAATAACCGTCCTTGCCGAAAAATCCACCCGCTTTCCAGATAAATTGCTCCTGAAACGGCCTTCCTTACCTTTCAGCCGCTGGGTAAGGGTTCTCAAGGATCTCCCTGACCGGTGCCTTGCGGGTGGAATCCCAGAGACCTCATTGTTAAAGTAAGTTGTCACGTGGTACTGGAGTAATTCCCACAAGTCCTCCACGATGAGTTGTGGTGAACCTGCATCGATATTCTCCCTGAGTCGTTGGTTGATGCGAATCACGTCAACCAGCTTGTGAGTCAGGTCATCCTCGCTCCTTATACCCGATTCCAAGGTGATGCTCGGTCTCACGCATACAGGTGGTATTGGTAGCACGGTCAAAATGGTCCATTCAGGCCTGGTTTTTTCTGGATTGATACCAATGAACCATAAATCCTCCGGGATGATTTTTTCAAGTCGCCTTCTTACGTCCTTTGGATTCATGGGTTTTGTGCCCTTCTCAGGTGTTTCCTCGTAATAGCTGGTCGGTTTTTCGATCTTCACGGAATAGCGCTCGGTGCTGCAATGTGGACATGTCTTTGCCTTCCTGCAAATCTTGTATATTTCCTTGATGAGATCCTCATCAACTTCTTGAAAGACTTCCATGTGCCTTTCGAATTTTTTCCGGTAGTATACTTGCTGCTCGTCGGTGAGCAGAATACGGGAGCATTCCCTGCAAATAGACCTGAGCCACTTTAGCATGCGCTTGGCATATCCAACATTCACTACTGGTCTGGCAAGCTCGATATGCCCGAAATGCCCCGTGCAATCGCCCAATCTATTTCCGCAGGTCGCACATCGTCTTCCAGGCTCAATAGTGCCAAGCCGGGGGTCCATCAAGCCAGAAGGTATGGGGAGCCCATCCTCATCGTATGTATCTGCCGTGATGATGCGTGCAGCTGATAATTTCCGAATTTCTCCTGGCGAGAGTAATGAAAAATCGATTTTTGAAATGTACTTTGATATATAGGATGACATGTGTAAACCTCTTCACGTTAATGTAAGGATCGTAATGGTACCCTAAATGTAGAACAAGACGTCCCGGGATGATTCAATGCAAGATTATGAGCCAAAGCACTTATTTAAGATTTGTTTAAAAAAAGGTCGCCCATGCTCCCCGGCATCGGCTCGGAAGGCATGGGGAAGCTGAAAGCATCGATCTGGTTTAAGGTGGTTTAAATTCATTGAAGGCTTCCCAGAGTGCATCACTGTAGGTTTCACGCATTTTTTCGACCATGGAATCTTGGACACGCAACGCATGGAGCTTCCATCCCCGTTTGAGCTTGCCTGTCTTGTCACTCATGCATCCCGTTCCCCTGTTTGCAACCCGTTCCACGGATTCAATGGCTTTTTCCAAATGAGCGTTAGGTTCAAGGTCAAATTGCAGGGGTTCCTTTCTATCAAAATTGTAATTCACCAAGGATGTCATGTAGGAGGGATACTGGTATTTCTCCTTATTTGTCTTCCAGATCATGTATTTTTGGAGGGTAGTCGTCCCCCTGTATTCCCCCAAGAAAACCGCACGGAAGAGTAAGGTAGATGGCACCATGGCGCCCTCGTCGGGTGTTTCAGGTAGAAGAGTGTCAAGATCCTTTCCAAGTTGCTCGATCCGAAGATCTGCTGGGGTTAATTCCTTGTCATCCCTGAAATGATTATACCGTGGTGAGATGAGAGAGACGAAAGAGTGGAGTTTTTCACGCCTCCACGAACCATCCTTGAAAACAAGTGCCATGCGCTGGATTGGTTCCCCCTTGGCATTTTCCGTGATGAAATCCATGTATTCTATCTTGATGATATACTTGGGATCTGGACGGATCATGGTCAATAGCCTTCCATCTCTCGTGGTGTGGATGTAATCCGAATCAACCTTCAAGGCTTGGAACTCACTGAATAGTTTTCCACGCTCGTCAAAGGTGAACCCACCACCAACCGTACCAGTAACTTGGTAACCGCCATCCTCATGCATCAATGCGACGAGGACCGAGCGAACCATGTTATCATGATCCAGCATCTCAGAGAAACCAATGATGGCAACATCGAGGTCCTTTACTGGCTTGATCTTATAACCGAGATATCCCTTAACCACCAATCCCTCCTCTCCCTGATCCTCCACCCACTTCTCATAAAGTTCTTGGATCTCGTGCTTCTTGTGCACGATCTTGAATGGAATCGTGTTAGCCTTTGTGCCAGTACTTGACGGGAAGAGATGCAAGCAAATTTCAAGCCGTGTCTTGTATGGAATATCGAGGAGTTTGGTATTATTGATGGAAATGATATCAAACACGTCATACTTGACGGAATTCAGTTCCTCGGTGTTTTCTGGTTGCCGGGATATCCTGATGAAATCGAACACTCTAGGCCGTTGTCCCTTGGATTTTTCAACATCTGCCCATAATTCACCCGCGATGGTAATTTGGGTGATATCATCTTTCAAGATGATTCCGGCATTCTTCAGGATTTCAAAGATCTTATCTTGCACCTTGCCCTGGGTCTTATTCAGCTCATGAATTCTCTCCTCCATTTCAAGGTTCACTGGAAGACCATGGCGGCCCCTGGCATTTGGCGTGTTGCAAAAAATCGACTTGATCTCGTCACGTTCGGAATTAAAATCGAATAAGTTGTATTCTCCATCCCGCTTGATCATGACGATAATTTCCTTCCCGAAATCGCGTTCGCTGATCTCCTCCTTGGTAATGGGTATCAACTTGCGCAGCTTCTGGGTCTTATATTCTTCCGCCGTTTTAACGATCCCCGCATCAATAACTGAATGAACCTTCCCAATCCAGTAATTGCCAAATCGTTTCTCACTGAGCGATTCATCTATAATATCCTGCGTGGTCATCTTCATGACAACTCCATGGCAGTAAGATGGAGGATTAATGCATATTCCTCATCCTTCACTCTACCCTCCAACCATCCCCAGTATTCCCTGGCTCCCGTTTTCAAGCGAAGTCGTTTGGGAATGTGTTTTTCCTTGCCATCCACAGTTTGTTTCTGTAAAACGCCAATCAATGCCATTTCATCGCCATTAGCAAGGTTCTCTGCGATTTCACGAAGGAAATCGTAGGATAAACCATCATCATGCACGAGATAATAGCTTGCCTTGAATGCAAACTTCTTGAAGGCGTCTATCTTCTTCATGCGCTTTAGAATTCGGACGGGTTCCTCCTTCTTGTTGATGTTGCCCACGGGTCGTTCAAGGATTTCCCTTTCCGCTACCACTTCACCTTCCTTGTTTTCGATCACCTTGAACTCGTTGTACTTCGTCACGAATTCATTTTCCTCGTTGAGCAAGATCCTGTTCTTGTATGAGATATAACGTCCAGTGAGCTCGATATCCATTTCTTGATCTGAATCGATCAATTCCTGTAGGACATCTTCACCATTTTCCAGCTTGTTGATGATGGGGTTATCGATGGTATACACTGCAATGGTCTGACTTTCAACCTCGCTGAATTTTTCACCCCTTTTCACCACGCGTCTCGTTTCCTCGGCATTTTTCGCTTTCCTGTATTGAAGAGGTATTGTTGTATCCCGTTTCCCCACGTTCAAGTGAAATTGCAAGTAGTGTCCATCGGGCATCATGCATCACCGTTAGAATCCAAATTCGAGTTCGAAATCCTCGATGTCATCTTCAGTTACCTCTTCAATTTCCACTTCCTGCTTGAAATATTGCATTTCATTCCTGTTGCCAACGAGCATGTACACGTGTCCATCAATGAGCTGCAGGAAGGCATGGTACCGGGAATATGATGCCCGATAATTAAACAGGAAGGAGAAATACTCCCGGGGTTGCCCTTGTTCGACCCGTGTTAATATTTCCTTGAACTTGTTGATGGTATCATCGTCATTAATCTCCGTAGGAAATAACACGTATGTGTACTTGACATCAATATCCAAGGCTTCTTCCATGGTAACTTTCTTCTCAAGATGGACCATTGTTTCATCTTTCTCGTTAAACAAAGAAGAAGGATACCTGTGAACGAGATTATTTTCGTAGTCTACCCTTTGGACCTGATTCCTTTCAACCGTATTTCCTTGTCCATCAATGTAAATCCTCTTCAACCCACCACTTACCTTTTTCCCATTAAAGGAAATCTGCCGTGGAAATATTCGGTTGTCCACGGACAAGTAAGCTTGCTTGATTTCATTGCCATCATCATCCCGTAATTCGAAATGACGGTAACCGTAACGCTTCTCTTCTGTCAATGACACCAAGTGGAAAAGCGGTTCTATCGATTTTCCTTCCCAATCCACGTGAAGTTTAATCCGTGCTCTATTCGATGCTTGCTCTTCAAGCTTGTCGATTGAAAATTGAATTGTGGTTCCAAATGAGCTTTTATCATTTCCTGGCATGTTTACGTCACATGTTGGTACCTATTTGGAAATAACCTATAAATGCCAAGTGGTATACCGATTCAATGAACCTCGAATGAGAGATAAGAGTGGTGATTCGATCCCCGCAAATGCCACGAAACCTGGTATCAACACGCGATCCGAGATCATTCAAGAACCCGAGGCAATCAGGGATTCACTGGAGCAATTATCAAAGATACGCGAGATCGCGGCGAAAATTCAGAAAGTTGATCCCAAGCTCATCATCGTCACGGGAAGTGGAACATCATATCACGCTGGCAATGCGGCGGTGTATTTCTTGCATTCCCAGGCAAAGATGCCCTGCTATTCAGTGCATCCCTCCGAGTTCCCTTATTTCACCAAGTTTATCATCGATGATAAAACCGTTCTCATCCCCATATCGCAATCGGGTGAATCAAGCGATACCATCGAAGCCAGTAAAATTGCAGCAGAAAAGGGAGCTTTGGTGATACCCATCGTTAACGAACATGATTCCACCCTTGCCAAGCTGGTTCCTGGCAACGTGATTTTCTCGAGGGCTGGAAAAGAGCGATCCGTGCTGGCGACGAAAACTTACAGTTCACAACTTGCAATCGTTTCCTTCATCTCCCTGGAGCTAGGTATGGGAA
>WJJB01000071.1 GCA_014729935.1 Candidatus Bathyarchaeota archaeon
GAGCCGATGGGGGTGCCGGTGCCGATGGAGCCGATGGGGGTGCCGGTGCCGATGGAGCCGATGGGGGCGCCGGTGCCGATGGAGCCGATGGGGGCGCCGGTGCCGATGGAGCCGATGGGGGCGCCGGTATACTGGGAACTGAAGGTGGGGAAGGAATACTTGGCATTTTTGGTCCACCAGGTGCTGGTGGCGCACCCGGCATTCCTGGAGGACTCGGTACTGGAGGTGCTTCTCCTGATGGTGGAACTTGAGGGGGCGCAGTCGGCGGGCTCACGGGTGCTGAAGGTTTTTGACGAGCAGGTGCCGCACTAGGAGTACCTGGCGGCATTGCTCCTGCCCCTTGGACTGGAGAAAGTGTTAATTCCATGCCATGGAACCCAAGGATTTCTGGCAAGTTCTCGTCAATTTTTACCACGAAATCGAATAAGCTTCCATCAATTTGTACTTGAAGCGTGGTTTGAAAGTTTTCCTCGGGGATACTCACGCTTACCATGTCCCCGCTTTTCACGCCAAGTTGATCTGCAGACATCGTCGAGATATATATCTCATCCCCAAGTCCCTCTGCGGTTTCAACGAATAATTTCAATTCACTCATTTTTCATACCTCATTACGGATGAAATTCTTTTTCTTGAAGGTTCATCGAGATTCTATTATATCATAATTAGCATAATCCCTTAAAAAAACTCATTTCAAGCTCCAAGAAAAAATGCTCATTCTGTGCGGGTGCTACGAAATGACAAGTGGTTTCACTAAATCCCACCACGGTGCACTGAATCTACCTGGTCCAAGGACTCATTTGTTGCTAGGAGCTCTTTTAACATCTTCTCGAGACGTTCTTGTTTTTTCTCCAACACGGCTATTCGCGAGATCAACCAATCAATGACGGTGGATGACTCTACTGGCGAGAGAAACCAATTAAACATGTTCTTCACCAAGATGTGGTTATCCAAGGCGTTAATGCCGTAATCCGCGTCATTGCTGAACATGTCAACATCCCCGCAGGCAATAACCTTTCCCTGCCCGTGCAGGACACTCGCCATCAGGGACCAATGCTCTCCCACTTTCATGACTTTCCAAGCTTCAGTCTCGTCTGGATGGAACCGTTCTATCCAACTTGTCATGCTGGTTGAAAGCAAGGAAACTGCCGGCTCTTCCATGCTCATGGTGCAACCACCTCCCACCACCACTCGCATTACATTGCGCATGATTGGATGTGATAAATTCAAGTTCTCAATAACCGGTGCAAGACTTGAACCCATGTTAACTTGCTTGTCGCGGATCATGGTTGGTTCAAGCTCGATATGCAAGTTGGACAGCAGGTCATTTAAATTCGTTTCATTGGCAAGATCCCCTCCTGCATCGGAGATGATGAGCAAGTTGCCCCCCTCCCTAATGTATTTCAGTATTTCTTGAATTTCATGATCTACCAAAAAATCTTTCGGGCATCCGAGAACGAGAATATCTGTAGCTAGTAAATCCTCTTCAGGAATGGTTTCTTCCCGGTTGATAGACACGTCTATATTTAGGACGTCGTTAAGCACGTGGAAGAGTTCCGAAAAGTTATCATCAAAAATGTCCAATATCTCACCATGGCCTCCATCAATCAAGCAAGAGAACCTACTAGTATTGGCACCAGTGACCACCTTCCGAAGCACTTTACACTCACCATCCGGCAGTATTTACCGAGGCAATGAAAGCAATCAAGATATATATATTTCCCCTGCAGGATGCTTTTGAATGTATTTTGCACGATTCTCGTGATGCATGATAATTGCATCTCTCGCCATCATCAACCTCTAAGCATCTTGATCGGGTGCTTTTGCATGCTTTTCCTTTTGATTGAGTCTAGTTATTTAATCCCCATGTATTGAGAAACTTGATCATGGGACGCTCCGAACCAAGAGAACCAGTGCCAGTAGACAAGTTGAAGGCGTTATGCAAGGATCTTGAGTTGAAGCCAACGAAGAGGAACCGAATATTGGTCCAGCGCCTGGTCGACAAAGTCGGATTGAATATCCAGAAGTTACGCATAGCCCTTCGAAAGGCAAAACTAGGCAAATAGACATGGATTTATGCATGTTCTGGAACATCATACACCTTTCTCTTGCAAAAAAGAGGAACTTGCCACTTCGAGAGAAGGTTGAGTTCGTAACGGGTTGGGCAATTCCATGGCACACATGTGCCACATGGCACGTCAGGCACGATTTACGCGAGAACCCATGCACCTGAGATTTCTTGAATGGCGGAGTGGGTGGCAGTGGCATGCTCCATCCCTTCAATACCAAGGCATTCAATTGAGGACTTTCGTTGATGCCAGTCCCTTCAACCATTCAAGAACTGGTAATTAGCCTTGATGACGAGAAGGAATGAAAAATCATGGGAGAAGTACACATGAATGTGGAGAGCCTATTGCAACACGCGAAAAATGCTTTTCCCCCTGAAGAGGGCGAGTTTAGCATAAAAGGCATTGAAGATAACGTTGAAGTGGCATGGGATGGAAACGGGATTCCCCATGTAACCGGGAAGCAAAGCACGGATGTTTATTTCGTGCAAGGATTCATCCACGCGCGGCATAGGTTGTGGCAGATGGATCTCTATCGCCGGAAGATGTCTGGCACGCTTTCAGAAATCATGGGGGAACCCTTGATCGATCACGATAAGCTCGCCAGGGATGTGGGGTTCCGGTACATGGCTAAATCATGGGAAAAGTGGCTTGGCGAACAGGATGATGGACCCTTCAAAGCATTCTTGAATGCATACTGCTTGGGCGTGAATGCGGCCATGCAAGAAATGGGAATCAACCTTCCCATCGAGTTCAAACTCTTGGGGATCAAGCCACACGCTTGGCAGATCGCTGATATCTTGTTACTGGTATACATGCTTGACTGGCAGGAAAGCACGCTTAATACATGCTTGGAGGTATTTAGGCAGTACTTGATAGATGAGAAAGGGAAAAGAGTGGCAAATCAAGTCATCCCACTTCATGAGGGAACCAGTTTCGATGGAAGTTTCGGGAGCAATGCATGGGCACTTTCTCCATCACTGACCGCAACAGGTAAACCAATCCTGTGCTCCGATCCCCATCTGGCCATGAACTTCCCATGCTTGTGGCAATTAATGCACTTGAAAGTAGAAAAAGAACGACCCGGGAGCATGAACGTGATTGGTGTTTCCCTCCCTGGTGCACCAGGTATCATCATTGGCCATAACGAGCGGGTTGGTTGGGGGATCACTAACGTCCAAGCAGACACGCAAGACCTGTTTCGAATCAGGGTTGAACCAGGAGATCCCAACAGGTATCGCCTTGATGGAACTTGGAGAGACATGAAAACCCGCAAGGAGGTGATACACGTGAAGGGAACCGATTCTCCGTTAATGCATGTGGTTCGGAACACTGAGTTTGGCCCCATAATCACGCATTTCGAGAAATTCATGAAGCTCGCACCGTTGAACCTCCAAGGTGAACATGCCCTAAGGTGGACGGGACATGATGTAAATCCAATGCATTCACTGGAAGCATTCCTGAAGATAAATGGGGCAAGGACTTGGGATGAGTTCAGGCACGCCCTTCGACTCAAGTGCACCTGCCCGCATAACATCATATATGCCGACAAGGATGGAAACATCGCCCATCAACACGCGGGAGTCATCCCAATCAGACGAGATAGCAATGGTGCCACGATACAGGATGGGTCGAAATCCACCAATCAGTGGGCGAGTTACGCGGGATTTGGCAATCTTTTCTCGCAATACAACCCATCGAGGGGATTCGTATTCAGTGCTAATTACAACGAAACCTGCATGCATGACGGCGTGTTGATCGCCATGGATAGGATAGGATTCTACCGGCAGGCACGCTTGGAATCTTTACTTTCTCCACTTAAGGAATGCACGGTAAAAGAATGCACGATGCATCAAACCGATTGCAAGAGCTATGAGGCACGAGACGTGATGCATCTTTTATTATCGAACACATCTTGGGATGACGTGCAGGGACTTACACCGGACCTCCAGGAAATCCTGGAGCAATGGGATTACCTTTTAGATGTGAAGACGATTGCAGGATGCGTCTATAAGGTATGGTGCGTGGAAGTCCTCAAGCTGGTGCTTCGTCCATTGCTTCCTGAACGCAAGATGCTGCTCTTTCTTGAGGCACCACCGGTAACCATTCCTTACATGTTTCAACATATCCTGGTTGATGTAAATGATAGGAAAAAGTTGGTAACGAAAGCCTTGGAAAATACCTTGGACTACTTGAAAAGGCGCCTGTCTCCTAATTGGAAGAAGTGGACCTGGGGACGATTGCACAAGTTGGTTCTCGCTCATCCATTTTCCAAGGTGAGCAAGGAAGCACGCATGCTTAATGCTGGGCCCTTCAAGATGCCTGGTGACAGGAATACCATTAACAATGGACATTGCGACCCCACTGAAGGATATACCATGATTGCAGGGCCTTCATACCGGCAAATTTTGGATTTCTCCGCGTGGGACGAATCCCTCGTGGCATTGCCAGGCGGGGAATCGGGACTTCCGTTTCACGAGCATTACAAGGATTTGGCGAGGAAGCATGCAAAGGGACTATATATCAAATTACCATTCACCAAGAAGGCAATTGACGAGAATTGCAAGGCTAGATGGGAGTTCAATCCCGCGTGAATCTCGCCATCACTTGATAATTCATCCGTAAACCCCGAGGAAAACACGTCCTTTAGTTTAGTTTAGGGAGGGGTAGTTTACTCTGAAGGATTTTTTGGAAGAAATAACCTAGCTGACCGTCTCCTGCTTGCATGCTTGGAAAAAAACCACCGGAGCAATCGTGGTCTCTTGAATGCAATGATGCGTGCCGTAGCAGGGCAATATTTCACGCATGCAAAGCACCGGGTGCAGGAATTACCATCAATGACCAACGTGCTTCGATCGATGGCTTGAACGGGACATTTTTTTACACACGTTCCGCATCTTGTACATTTTTCAAGATCAATTCTTGGTTCCCGAGTGGCGTATCGTGCAAATGAATCCGGGATCATTCTCGAGAGGAATGGCATTTTCCAAGGCAGTGGATCCAAGCTTGCAAGGGAGGGCTCTTCTATGCCGTCCATGATATTCCTGACACGACCTCCAAAATCGCGTGCAATATGTAGATCTTCATCATCGGGGCGTCCAGGGGCGATGGGAAATTCAGGATGGGAAAACGAGTGCTCCCCCACGAAGGTTGCAGCAGCAACAGGTATTAATGAAGCTTCTTGGCTTGCTTCTTGTAGATCCCAAAGTACCTTCCCATAACCCACGTTACCATACACTGCTAGAAGTATCACGGGTTTTCCTTCACCCTCTACCCCTTCAAGAATGTCCACCACTTCTCTGGGAGCATGGTTAAAATAGACCGGAACGGCGAAAATGACGAGATCTTCATAAATCCTCCCGATAATCTGCTCCCGAACCGATGGCTTGGTAAGATCAACGAGATGTACCTCTTGAATTTCCAATCCATCGATGATTGCTTCAACAACCTTCCTTGTCGTGCCAGTGGGGGAATACAAGAAAACTCGAATTACATGCATTTCCACCAGGTATCACCTGATCTCCTGTTTAGCATGACCTTGTAATATCTAGTACCAGTAATAATCATGTCGTGGCTTCAGGATGTGCCACTTTTCATTGAATATATAGCTTCTCGTAGTTAACATCCAAACTATTAAGATGGATGGGGGCCTTGCTCGAATCCTTCTCCTTGTTCATCTTGGATAGCTGATCCATCATTTTCCCCGCAGCCAAGATGCCAGAGCGCATTGATAGGGCGTACCCGCCTCCTATTCCAACCCACTGCCCTGCAAGTACCAGGTTAACCATGCTTGTTTTCTGGGGGGTCGGATGCCGAATGGATTGATTGAAAGTTGCCTTAAATCCCACGAAGGAGCCATCATGGCTTCCCGTGTATCTCCAATAGGTGATTGGTGTTGCAGCTGCCTTCATTCGCAAGTGCTTCAAGATTCCTTTTTTTCCGATACCCTCCTCGAAATCATGGATGACGCGATCAACAGCCGCTTTTTTCAACTGGCGATAGGCATGGCCTCGTTTGTGTTCGTCAAGCACGACAGAGTGGTGAAACGCGTCAAATGGCATGAAACGCAACAGCATGATATTGGAATGGCCAGCCGGGCAGCATGTGGGGTCCACGTTGCTGTAAATGTACATGAGAAATTCGGTGCCATCCTTCAGTTTAATGCAATAGGCGTATTCCGTATAACCGAGATCTTTCATGTCCACATCCAATCCAAGGTACACTGAAAATATAGAATCTGCAACCGGTTGCCGTTCCAAGTGGTTGGATAGCGAGCAGAATTTCTTTACATCTCCCTGATCCAGTACTTGGTCAAGCAATATCCGTGGATCACAGCACCAGCAAAAAGCACGTGCCTTGATCCTGACGTGCACCCCGGCTTCCTTGTCAAGGGCAATGATTGAATGCACTACATCACCATTCAATTTAGCATGCACGACTTGATGATTCAACAGGATGACGCCACCGTGCAGGGCTATTTCGATTGCAAGCAATCTCGTGAGTTCCCCGGAACCACCAAGGATATATTGCGCGCCGGTGATGAATTTCACGAACGTGGCTGCAAAAAACACGATGGCACTGAGCTCGTGCATTTTAGCCCCGAAAAAGCAAGCAAACTTGAAGATGTCTTCCTTCAGGCCTTCATCCATGAAGTATGCGTCCAGCACGTCTCTCGCCGATTTGTTGAAATACTTCACGAGACGCGGGATCTTTCCGAAATTCTTCAATGCGAGTTTAACTTTTCCAAGCGTGGTGGAATCATTCCAATCTTTCAAGAAACTAGCCATTCCAGTAATCATCTTGAAAAATTTCTTGATATTTCCTTCCTCTGCCGGGTACAACGAGGTAATCTCCTCTAGAAATTCTGCTTCATTCAAGCTCATATGGCACTTGCACTCATTCTGCCTATCGATTTTCGTGAGAAATTTCTCGATTTCCACGCACTCCAGCCTGTTTTCGATACCCAGTTCCTCTAAAATCCTTCCAAAGCTCTCACCCTTTCTCGCGCCGTCCATCATCTGCAGAGATCCTTCAAGCCGGTAGGGTCCACGAATGAAATTAACGGCATAACCACCAACTTGGCGATTCTTTTCCAGGACAAGGACCCTTTTTCCACTTCTTGCCAGCTTCAATGCGGTGGAGAGACCCGCCAAACCTGCACCTATCACGCAAGCATCGTAGCCAGCATATATCGATCCTATACGCCTTGCATCGGAAGCACGAGGGATCCTCTCATGGAAGCAGTACTCATCACCATCCGATTCTTCGAAAAGGTTGAGGATGTGTTCCATGATTCTATAAGAAGAAAAAGCATATAGAAAATTTGAGGGGTCCGAAACTTATCATGGTGAGACCGGGATGGTATCATAGGATGGAAGCCTGAATTGTTCCTCAATTCAAGTTAAATATCTTGTGAAGCACGGATCTTTCGGATCATTTCTCTCCTACGTTGCAAGGCTTCCTTTCTCAATTTCAGGAATTCTTCTGGTGTGGGAGTTAATTGGGAATAGACTTCCTTGCGCTTCTCATCATCCGTCATGGGCGTGAACAATACATCGAAATCAACACGGTCCTTGCAATAGATTAACCACCCATCTTCCTTTTCCTTGAATTCGAGTGAAATTCCCCCGAATTTATATGCTTCTGCTGAAGTTTTCAGGTGCTCGTCCATGAGGTATCCAATGTTGGCACGCATGTCCACGATGGCATATGGATCATCTTGGTACTCTTCCAATGGCACCCACTGGCGCGAGAGCTCACCGGATAGCTTGGTCATTAATTCCATTGCGATTTCCATGTTTTCCTTGTTCGTTCGGACTGCTAATTCATACACTTCCTCCAGGTCCCGGTTCTTGTTAAACCGGAGCAAGTAATGCTGCTTTCCTTCCTTCTTGTATTTTTTTAGCTTCACGGGAATAATTGAATTATAGAAGCTATAAATCTCGTCCAATAACTCATCTTCGGTAACCGAATCATCCCGTATTTTAACGATGGAAAAATCGTGGAAATATTCCTCCACATAACCTAATTCAAAGAGCACGCTATCATCGAGATTATCGATATCTTTTGCCACCTTGAAATACAAGTCCTTTTTGGCAAGGATGGAGAGTTTCTCCTCAATAATTCGAGCAATCAAGTAGTAATGCATCTTGGCATTTCTTGGGATGTAACCAGGATCCTCCATCCTAATTAGTAGTGTCATGGGCTTGAGATTACCCAAGGGGGGCACGATCTCCATCCGTGGCATTGTGGTGAGGGGAGTCAAAAAATACAGCATTTGCTGCACTGGTTCCACCAACTTCTCGAGATCAGAAAGACTGGCTCGCCTCTTTCTCATCGTGAATGGCAAATTCACCCGGGGAAATTTCATACGTGAAATCAATTCACGTCCATGCGTCTTGAAGGAAGAGATGATAGTGGAGAGTATACGTTGATCCACGATTTGCAAGTCTTGTATACTCGAAAGGAAGAATAGATACAAGTTCTCGATGATTTTCTCGTCCTTTCTCTTTCTCGCAAAATACAATCGATACACGCCAACTTGCTGGGTTTTTATCCGTCCCGCTTCTTCTAATTGTTCGATGTACTTGTATAC
>WJJB01000008.1 GCA_014729935.1 Candidatus Bathyarchaeota archaeon
TACGACGGGGCGGCGGGAAAGCGCCCGCGTGTCGGCTACCCGCGATTCAAGTCCAAGCATGGCAAGCAATCCTACACCACGAACAACATCAACGACAACATCAAGATTGATTTCAAGAGGAGAAAACTCAAGCTCCCAAAGATCAACGCGTGGTTCTCCTACCGCGACGACCGCGTGTTCGACGAGAAGATACGCAAAGTCACCGTCTCGAAAACCAAGAGCGGCAAGTACTTCGCGTCCATCTCGTTCAAGCGGGAGATAAGCATCCAAGAAAAAACGACCATTCAAGAAAGCAAGATCGCCTCGTTCGACATGAGCTGCAAGGAATTCATGGTCGGCACGGGAAACAACCGTTTCATGTGAATTGTGCTCATATCTTGTCTGCTTCCTTGAGTATCCTGAGATACTCCATTTCCTTCCGATGATGGATTTCCTGCAATTTTCTTTTCTTCTTTTGCCATCCGGAGCCATCGAGCTTGTAGAAATACATTGCTGTTACCGCTATTGCCACGCATACTAATGGAATGACCGTGTAGGCAAGAATCACGCCGTCAGCAACACTTGGTGGCTGATCAGGCAAATCCTCATCGTATCCAAATAGAGCGAGGATACCAAGGAATAACCAATTTGCAATGGAAATGGCAGGTTTCGTGATAAGTGCATTCACGCCGCTGTATGTCGTCTCGCGCCTTTTGCCAGTTCGAATTTCATCATAATCGATCACGTCAGACATCAAGAGCTGGTTAGATATGATCAATGCTGCCAACCCCACAGCGGCACAAGACAAGGGAATTGCAAGTCCTGCAAACGTGCGGGGAAACAGGGGAAGCATTCCGAATCCTGCAGCACCCACCAAGGAACCAATAATGAATAGTTTTTTAATCCCGATTATTGGTATGAAATGATTAAACAGGAGTATCGTGGATAGCAGGATGATGATAGCCGGTAGGAGAAAAAGATAATCGGTCCAATTATTGGAAACATACACTTCTTCAAATAGGAAGGCAATACCACCCGTTAAAATCGTTTGAACGATTAGCATGGGGAAATGTGCTGCTTCCAAGATGAGAAACTGCTTGTTTTTTACCGTTTCCACGATGCTTTCGAAGAATCCCAAGGTTTCCTCCTTCTGTGCCCATCGGTTTTCACGGATGAAATAACTTCCAATGAAAAGGATGGCACCAGCAATGATCGCGATGATCAGCATCAAGACTTGCCATTGCCAAATATCATTCAAGGTACTTCCCTTCAGCAGAACCAGTGGTAAAGCGAATCCAAGGACCTGGGGCAGGAATCCAAATATGGATGAATACACCATGAGATTTCCGCGTTCCTCTGATGTTATCGTCATTTCAGCAGGTAATGAATACGTTACCAACCCGATCATGGAGTACACGGTGTCAAAGCAGAATAGCACCACCAATAAATTCAGGAAGAGCAAGGGTTGATTCCCGGGTGGGGCAAATGGGAACCACACGAGCACGAACAAACCAGCATACAGGAATGAACCATATCTCAGGTAGGGGACGCGCCTACCCAGTTTAGATTTAGTGCGTTCTTGGAGGATGCCAATGAGCGGATCGTTTACTGCATTCCATATTGCAAAAATGATCCATGCCCATCCCTGTAGCACGGGATCCAACTTGAAAACTTTTGTATAGAAATACATTATCTGCCCTAAACCGAGGCCAGACATCAATCCACTCCCGGCGTTCGATAGTGCGTAGGACATCTTCGTGCTGAAGGGAAGGGGGGTTTCATGAAAATCGGGTGCATTATCAATATCTTCCATGACTTCTGGATCTTCTCGAGTATTTCGTTTATTATCGATTTCGGGCATCTTGATCAGCGAGTATATTTACTAGATATTTTAAGACAACATTGTTAAAAGAAGTGAGCATTTTGCAACGCTTGGTTAAATACCATGAATGGTATCCATTTTCGAATCAAGGTACTGCAGGAACGGGAGAGCATTGATGTCCTTTCCAGTGACTTCCTCCACGAGATCCAAGGGATCATGTAAATTTGCCTTCTCGTGGATGTTACTTGCAAGCCAAGATGTCACTATCTCGCCATTACCTGATGCCACGCTTTCACGCCATTGTGGTTCGTCAGCTTCAAGATTTTCCAAGAACATTCCATCATATACGTTTCCAAGGGCGTAATCGGGAAAATACCCAAATAATCCAGATGCCCAATGTGTATCCTGAAGCACCCCCTCGGAATCGTGTTCCACGGTGACCCCGAGATAGTGGTCCATCTTTTCATTCCATACCGTGGGCAATTCGTCCATGTCGATGTCACCGTGGATGAGGTCATTCTCCAGCTCGAACCGCAGGATAACGTGCAGGGAGTAGGTAACCTCATCTGCTTCTATTCGAATTTTTGATGGTGTAACCCGGTTCACTGCACGAGCCATTTCATCAACATCTACATCCGAGAATGTATTGCCAGTGATGCTCTTAACGATTGGTAAAAAATGTTCCCAAAACACGATACTCCTTCCCATGATATTTTCCACGAAGCGACTCTGGCTTTCATGAATACCGGTGGAACAGGAGGTACCTGCTGGTAACCACCATAATCTTTCAGGAATATTTTGCTCGTACAGGGCGTGCCCTGCTTCATGAAGCACGGTGTACACACTTGACATGAAATTATTCAAATGGTAATGGGTGCAAATCCTTACATCCTTGTACATGCCAACAGTGAACGGGTGTTCGGTCTCATCCAACCGACCACGCTTCAAGTTATACCCGAGAAATTCCATGAGTCGATGTGCAATTTCCCGTTGCTGCGCCATTGGAACTTCACGCGATAGGAATTGATATGCAGCATCATTGGCATTTTTACGATACCTTTTTACCAGCTTCATCAAGCCAGATCGCAATGGTTTGAAAACCGAGGAAATACTTGCAGCCGTCACGCCTGGCTCGTACAAGTCCAGCAATACATCGTAAGGATCCTTTCCTGGATTCAAGTACTTGGCTTTTTCCTTGATGAGCTTGAGGTTTTCTTCCAATTCGGGCTTGAACATTGAAAAATTCCCTTTCTTCTTGGCTACTTTCCACTTGGCAACTGCGATGGTGCTTTGCTTGGCAATCTTTGCCACCAGCCCTGATGGGAGCTTGGTTGCCCTATCATATTCCCGCTTCACCAGGTGCAGGTTTCTTTTCACGAGTGATTCATTTCCGCCCGTTGACATGTCATCTTGAAGGCATTCATCCAGCAAGATGCCAATACGAGGGTTCGTGATTTTTTCATGTACAAGTTCTTGCAAGGTGGCGATTTGAACCGCACGTTGACTCGTGGCATCACTTGGCATGTATGTTTCGAAATCCCAGTGAATTATTGATGCGATTCCCTTCCAAACCATGATATCCTTGTATAATTCGATAAGTTCCTTGTATGCATTCATCCGTAAACCCCCGAGGAACCCACGTCCTTTAGGGCGTGGAGGAATCGGGGGCGTGTTATACTGTTATTGTTTTTGTCAACCATGTATTTCTCGCCTCCAGCCTTTGTAAGAAGTTTGCTTTCGGAATTGGTTTGAACGGTAA
>WJJB01000072.1 GCA_014729935.1 Candidatus Bathyarchaeota archaeon
GGTGGGTGCAAGGGGACAAGTGGTCATTCCCAAGGAGGCCCGGGATCTCTTCAAGATAAATCCCGGTGATTTATTGCTTGTTGCAGGAGATATCAACAAAGGGATAGCATTTTCCAAGGTGGAAGGGCTGAAGGGACACGTGATGAAGGTCCTAGGTGCACTTTCAGATAAGAACTGTACACATGGAAATCAAGCAGAAACTGAAAATCAGGAGATGTCAGATGATGATTAAAAGAACCCGGCAAACTCGAAATGAATCGCCCGGTACAACGGAAAAGAAGCCAAGGTACGGCTTCATTGCTATCAGGCCGTTTCTCACCATTGGCATTGTTGGCGTTGCTGGTTGGATGGTCGCCATCACGGGAATTCTACGACTCGAGGGTCTTGGCAGATGGGTAACGCTCACGGTTGCAGGCATGATTGGAATCATCGGGACATGGGTCGCCGTGTCTTACATTCCCTTGTACTTTCTAGTATTACGCCCGAGAGGAAATGAAAATTTTTGGGCGAATCAATTCACCAAGCACGGTATCTCGGGAAAGCTCGTTGCTATCGATGCAGGATGTGGAACTGGTCAGGTTACCATTGAGGTGGCAAAAGCCCTACCCGATGCCCATGTAACAGGTATCGATATCTTCAAGGGAATGAGCGGGACATCACCGGGGCAACCCACGCGAAATGCCAAGATCGAAGGAGTCTCCGATCGAGTCACTTTCAAGAAAGGAAACCTTCTCGATCTTCCCTTCCCTGACAATTCCGTCGATGTAGTCACCGTGGGATCGGTCTTGCACGAGATTGATTCAGATGAGAATCGAAAAGCCGCTCTTGAGGAAATCAAGCGGGTGCTGAAACCCGGCGGGTATTTCTTCACCGTGGAGTTATTGCGAGATTGGCGAATGATCTTGGCAATGCTGGTCTTTGCACCCGTGTGGAAAACAGGCAAGTACTGGAAAGAATTGTTGTTGAATGCTGGTTATTCATCACTGGATGTAGGGCTGGAAACGCGCATGCTAAACATGGGAGTGTATTGCATGCAAAAATGATACCCGAGAAACTGCCACAATCATCAAATCTCTTGTATAATGGCGCGAGGGGATACTTGTTTAAATGCAGGTATATATGCACTCCCATCCTATCTATCTTCATGACTGATGAAGAAATCAAGCCGGTTGGCTCCATTCCCGAGGAAAAAATGGAAGAAACACCTTCTCAGGGCGAAAAAAAGAGCACGTTCATCGATAAAATCAAGAATATCTTCACTTTTAAAAAGTTCAGGGAAAAAGAATCTTGGAAAAAGAAGAGAAAAGAGGTGGAAAAGCTTTGGAACGAAGTAGGCTACCATCGTATCACTGGAGGTGTGTTCTATTCGTATATCCTTCTCATCGGGGGCGCCATCATTGGACTTGTAACCGTAGGTATTATCGCAGAATTCCTACCCTATCCCGAGATCAACGGCTACAAGGGATTGGTAGGTTCGCTTCTTGGCTTTTGGTTTGGGTTGCTAGATCTCAATCTCGGTGGAGGCGGCTCTCTTTCCGATTCCATGGGTAGATTCATCGGTCAATATGCAGATACAGATCCCCGGAGAGCAATGGAATATATCAGGTTCTACATATGGTTCCAGATGTTAACGGGAGTGGCTCAGGTAACGGTTATTTCCTTGGTTGCCTTCACGTATCTCGTGAATACCAATTTTGCTTATCTCGTGTGGTTCATCCTTGCACAATCTCTCGTCCAATACCCGGGCATGCTAATGATCATGGAAGACTCGTTGCAAGCCTTCCAACGGGGTGATAAAACAGCATGGTTGAGCTGGTTGCAAGACACGGTCTTTCAAGTTACCATAAACATCGTGTTCCTTGTCCTTGGAAGGTGGTGGGGCGCATCCAACGAGAAAATCGGTGAACTCATGGGAATCACCATATTCTATATTTTATCACAATTCATAGATGATTGGATAAATCTATTCATTGGTGCCAAGATGTTCAACAAGATGCTGCAGCGGAAGGGGATTGACAAGGCATTTAGATCCTTGCTCATTCCCAGGTTCAACAAGCCCATCGTGATACAGTGCTTGAAGTTCGTGGGAAAGCAATGGGTTGGACAGCAAATTCTTGGTGTCATCGGGTATCTGGTAAACCTGTACCTGATCATCAGGACACCCCAACTCGCCTCCTGGTCGGGACTATTGCTCATCCCCAATTTCCTGGGACACCTGGTATCCATGGTAAACTGGGGGTCACCCACCGTGCCGGCAGTGAGCGAGAGCTTCAATAACGGGAAGGAGGAATTAGCCCGATATTTCATTCATGACATGTTCAAGTACTGGCTATTCGTGGTGATCTTCATGGCGGTGCCCCTTGGAGTGCTCGCACCCAAGATCCTGAACTCTGTGATCGATACCGGCTTGCTGGAAGGTGGATTGGAAAACTACCAAGCAGGACTCGTGATGATCCCCATCATCATGCTAAAGGATGCCACGGGACAGTGGCGGGGCTGGTACTCGAAGATCTTCGTCGCTTGTGATAAACCTGTACCTCCCATCGTGATCAATTACATATTCACCCCGTCCGGATACATCTTGCAGTTTCTTTTCCTATGGTTATGTGTTGATCTTTATATCCTTCCCATATGGTTCATCTTGTTCATGCCCGCCTTCATTAACGACACCATGAAAGCTATTGTGGGTTATATATGGCTGCAAAAGAAGATAATCAAGATTGGGTACAAGAAAATGGCATGGCAAGCATTCGTGGCACCAGCGCTCACTGCAATTGCATATGCGCTGGTCTTGATAGGAATCCAATACACCATATGGCCGTTGCTTGATGGCCTGTTTATTGCAATAGCCGGGGATATCGGCCCTGTAATAACTTCCTTTATATTCCTACTTTGCATACTATTCTTGTTCCCGGCGGTACTCATGGCACCATTTTATTCTCTTTTTGGCGGGTGGGATGATTTTACCTTGGAGGAACTGCGAAAAACAGCAATGATCTCGGGGCCTTCAAAGGGAATCACCATGTTGATATACAAGATCTCCGCATTCTTTGCCAGGTTGTCCCCGCTAACCAACAAGTTTCCAATCGCTGATTATAAGCTTGTAAGGCAGCAGATACAAGAATTAATAGACGAAGGTAAGGCAAACCTACTGTTGGGGAAGAAAAGATAATAAATAGATGCATTTCCCCATCGCTCTTTCTTTCTTTTACATGTTTTCTTGCATGCTTTTCCTGCCAAGCTCAAGCACGACTGAAGTTTCCACTTGGCGATGTGGAATATTCCAATACCGGTGCAAAAAAGCATCCTTTTCCTTGGGATCCTTTACAAGCCCAAATCCGTGTTTCTGGTAGAACGAGATGGCCCATGTTGCTACGGACCAGGTTCCCACGAGTATTGGTGGTGATGCCAAGGAAATGAGATGATTTAGCAACTTGCTTCCGATCCCCCTTCGTTGCCAGTCAGGTAGAACGTATGCATGGCGGATCAACGAGACATCTTCCACTGGTTGGATGCCCATCACGCCTGCTAAGCAGCCAGTGGAATCAGGGATGAAGCCGTGAAATTTCACCCCCTCGTGTATTTCTTCCCGCAATTCACGTTCTTTCATGTAGGGCTCTTTCCACCGGTCCACGGGAATCACGTTCTTGTAGATAATTGCTGCAGAATTAATGATAGCCAAGATATCATCGAAATCACTACTCGTGCAAGGTGAAATTGTTCCATTGTCTGTCATATCCATGGTGGCATCCAATCTCACCCGTGCCAAGTTACTTTAGAATATTGCGAAAGATGTGCATGGAAGGTAATAATCATATAGACCGGGAACGTGGTACGATCAATGAATCTCCTTGTCGTGGGAACCAAGTTTGGAAGCACCTACTTGGAAGCTGCCACCAATAATGATCACTGGGACATAGCCGGGATCGTTGCCCGGACGCCTGTAAGTCGACGTGATGTGGGAAGGAAGTTCAATGTGGACAAGCAATGCCAATTTCCAAGTTTAGATGCCGCGATCGAAAATTGCAGGGATTTAGATGCCGTTGTCATTGCCACCCCCAATCATCTTCATTACCCAATGGCCAAGAAGGTATTGGATGCAGGATATCATTTAATCTTGGAAAAACCAATCGTGGAGACATGGCATCAAGCCGTGGACCTAGTGAATAGACTGGATGCACAAGAGGGAAGGAAGGCATGCGTGGGGCAGACATTGAGGGGAGAGATCATGATTCGCATGATGGCACACTACATGAACGAAGGCATCATCGGCAAGCCCGAGCAGGCCATATTCTCCTGCCACTGGTGGTGGATGGATGATCCCTCCAAGGAGCGAAACTGGCGCTTCCGTTTGCCAAATATGCTTCTCGATGATATCGGGATACACCAGCTGGATGAGATTCGCATGCTCCTTGGTAATCGGACCTGCAAGCGCCTGTTTGGAATGACTTGCACGCCCCCTTCTTATCCCATCGAGACATTGAATGCGACGGCATCGGGCTTGCTCCAGATGGAAGGTGAGGTTCACGTGAATTACTTCAGTTCCATGGCTGCCAGGGGACGGAGCGAAGGGTGGTATGGACGGATCGAGATATTTGGCGAGAAGGGCAGCATGTTGCGTGAATCTTCGGGACAACCCTACGTGTACCTGGATGGGAAAAAGGAACCCATTGGATTGGATGATGAGTACGGGGAGAACATCGATGAGGTATTACCACTCGTGAATTTTGACAAGATACCATACATTCTTGAAGATTTCTATCAAGCCATCAAGAAGAACAGGGCACCCGTAACTGACTTACACGATAATCTTAATAGCCATGCCATGCTTCTCGGCATGAAGGAATCGGCAAGAACTGGAAAACCCATTGACATGCAGGAATCGTTTCCCATGCCATGAGTGGGGCTGGGTAATTCGTTCAATTCATTTTGCTGGATTCATTCCTAGATGCGTGACGAGTGTAGCCGGAACCGGACGCGGGGAAAATACGGCAGGGGAAAGTCCATCGACCATTGTAAAGGATGAGAGAGTTACTTGTGATTTTTCCGGGATGGTTAGTATCATCCGGTATAACAGTGTTGGATTTTTCTTCACCGATTTCGTTATCCCATATGCCTCCGGCGATATCTTGGATGCAAGTGGCGTGAGCGTTGGTGGATTATTTTCCTTGTTGATCGTCGGTTCAGTGATATCCGCGATGCTCGCGGGTTTCCTTTCGGACCGACTCCCGTCCCGAAAGAAACTCGTGTTCATGGGGGCAACTGGCAGGGGGATCTCGTATCTCATCATGTACGTGGCAATCATCACGAAATCCTTGATTTTCATGAACGTGGGCACCTTCGTGCTTGGATTGCACGCGGCAATATACTGGGTCCCCATGGATGCCTTGATCAGCGATAAATCCAGCAAGCATCACCGCTCGTACGCGTTCGGCA